>NZ_AXAA01000032.1:0-22938 GCF_000472625.1 Caloramator sp. ALD01 | reverse complement strand
TATAAAAATTCTGATGTAAAGAATTTAGCATTGAGAGAATGGAAATGTCCAAAGTGTGGTGCAGTTCATGATAGAGATATAAATGCAAGTAAGAATTTGCTAAAATTAGCCATGTAAATGGTATATTTGGGGAAGGAACAGCCCTTTGAGCGTGGGATAACTTGCTCCGCTGGGAGTATTGACCACGAAGCCACCACTTCTATAAGTGGAGGTAGTTCACATATGGATAGATCAAGTGTAAGTAAAATTGCAAAAAAGTGCCACCAAGAGCTCCGAAAAAATGATACCTTAAAAAATGTCACCACTATATATAGTGTATAAGAGATAATTTGTGCTGCTATATATAGTATACTTTTGAAAATGATTTGATTTTTTCGGAGGTTTCCCACCCAGGTGAAATGTGACATTTTGTAATAAGTAACATAGGCAATTATGGAAAATTTATAAAAAATTTTTAGATGTATGTATAAACTATTGATAACAGGTTAATAATTAAAATGTAGCAAAGATGCTCAACTTGAAAACAGGAGGTTAATGAAAAGACTTAATTTGTCAACACCTCTTGATGTACATTTAATAAAAAATGCATAATATTCATAACAAACACCTAAAAAACCAAACTTCAGAAGTTGTAATTAAAGTAAAAATCTCCTAAAAAATAAATTTAGGAGATTTTTACTTATTGTATGAAAAGTGTGCTATATATTCGATTTAAGTGATGATATGTTGTGAATAATGCATTTTATTTTGATGGCATATATTATAAAAAACAAACTTGTATTCAATAATATATAATAATATAGTGTTTAAATATAAATTTAGGCTACTGTTTGTATTATAGATAATTTTTAGGTATTATTTTTCGAAGCTTAAGGTGGCTTTTTAATAAAGAACATAAAATTTTTATGATACTGCATAAATAATTTCTGTAGTTTTAAAAAACAAGTATTTTACCTAAAATAATAGCCACTCATAAAACGAGTGGCATTTTTGCATAATAAATTTTAATATTATTTTTTTGCAGAATAGACTTTGTCTACTTCTTTCATTATTTCTGCAATATCTTTAGAATCTAATCCTTTCTTATTTAATAGCAAAATCATTTCAATATAACTCCTATCAAATTGATTATTATTTTTATTATTATGTTGTTTATTTTTATCTTTGTTTTCATCGTTTAATAACTCAGTTATCTTTTGTTTTATATCACTAAGTCGTTCATTATCAACATAGAATCTATTATTAAGATTTTCAATTTCACAAGAACCTTTATGAGCCAACTCTAACAAAGCTTTATAAACTTTTTTTTCGTCTGTATTTAGCTGTTCTGATATTATTTTTGAAGCTTTTAATAATGAAATTTTATTTTCTCTTATTGATGTAGAATTTATCATTTTCTATCCCCCCATATTAACTCAATTTCATATTTTAATTTTCTAATTTCTTTTTCATATTTGTTTATTAAAATTTTTCGCCAAATAGTTTCTTCTATTTTTTCATTAGAATATATATCTTCTATGTTAAAGCCTTCAGTACAAGAAGTATTATAAATTATACTGTACATTTTTCTATAATCTTTTGTAATGTTAATTATACTCTTATGCTTTCTTTTTATTTTTTTAGTAATTGAGTTTATTTTCTCAGTTTTTAATTTGTTTGTCTTTTTCATAATACCTCCTGAAAAAAATTATTTCTATTAGATTATATTAGAATAAAATTAGTTTTATTCTTTTGTTTAAACTGAATATGAAATTTTTTTTACTTACGATAAAAATAAAAAACAGTTTGGTTTAATATTTTTACAGTTAATGAAAAATAAACTTTGGTAAAACAAAATAACAAAAATATTGAAAATGTCACATTTCACCTGGGTGGGAGACCTCCGAAAAAATCAAATTATTTTTAAAAACATACTATATATAGTTGCACATATTATCTTTTATATACTATATATAGTGGTGGCGATTTTTAAGGTATCATTTTTTCGGAGCTCTTGGTGGCACTTTAGTGTGTTAAAAATATTCAGAAAATTTTAAGAATGGTTTAATGTTATAATATTATTAGAAAATTTTGAATATTACAGGTGGTGATGGGTTTGCACAAAATAATTATTGATGGGGAAAATCTAACTATTGAAGATGTGGTTAAGGTTGCAAGATATGGGTATAGGGTTGAAATTGCAGAGGAGGCAAAAAGAAAAGTTAAATCTGCAAGAGAGGTTGTAGATAGGTTTGTTAATGAAGGAAAGGTTGTATATGGTATTACAACTGGTTTTGGCAAGTTTTCGGATGTTGTTATTTCAAAGGAGGAGGCAAAAAAGCTACAAAGAAACTTAATTGTATCCCACGCCTGTGGAGTTGGAGAGGAGCTACCACAGGAGGTTGTAAGGGCTATAATGCTTCTTCGTGCAAATGCACTGTCTAAGGGTTATTCTGGTGTTAGGCTTGAGACGTTAGAAACTCTTGTAGAAATGTTAAATAAAGGTGTACACCCAGTTATATACGAAAAGGGTTCTCTTGGTGCAAGTGGAGATTTAGCACCTCTTTCACATATGGTTCTTGTTATGATAGGTGAGGGGGAGGCCTACTATAACGGTGAAAGATTATCTGGCAAAGAAGCTCTAAAGAGGGCAGGAATAAAAGAAATAGAACTTGTAGAGAAGGAGGGACTTGCACTTATAAATGGAACTCAGGTTATGACAGCAGTTGGAACACTTGCATTATATGATGCGGTTATGCTATCTAAAGCTGCAGATATTGTTGCATCTTTAACGGTTGAAGCATTAAGGGGAATTACGGATGCATATTATTATAAGGTACACAATGTTCGTCCACAGGTTGGACAGCAAAAATGTGCACAGAATCTAAATAGAATCCTTGAGGGAAGTAAACTTACAACAAAACAGGGGGAACTTAGGGTACAGGATGCCTATACATTAAGATGTATTCCACAGGTACACGGTGCAAGTAAGGACGCTATAGAATATGTAAAGAGGGTTGTTGAAATTGAAATAAACTCAGCAACCGATAACCCGCTTATATTCTCAGATGAGAATAGGGTTATTTCAGGGGGTAACTTTCACGGACAGCCAATGGCACTGGCAATGGATTTTTTAGGTATTGCAGTATCGGAGCTTGCAAACATTTCCGAGAGAAGAATAGAAAGACTTGTAAATTATCAATTAAATGATTTACCCGCCTTTTTAACTAAAAAGGGTGGACTAAATTCAGGTTTTATGATAGCTCAATACACAGCGGCATCACTTGTTTCAGAAAATAAGGTATTAGCACATCCAGCATCAGTTGACTCTATACCATCATCTGCAAATCAAGAGGACCACGTCAGTATGGGTACAATAGCAGCAAGGAAGGCAAGAAGTATAATATACAATGCAATGAGGGTATTAGGAATTGAATATTTATCAGCCTGTCAGGCGATTGATTTGAGGGGTATGAAGGGACTTGCAAAGGCAACTTTAGCAGGTTATGAACTTTTAAGGCAGCATATACCAACATTAGATGAGGATAGAATTATGTATAAGGATATAAATAGAGCAACAGCTCTTTTAGAGGAGCTTGTTATAAAGGTTGAAGAAAAAATAGGAGAACTTATGTAAGGGGGTTAATCTATGAGAGAGATTAGGGCACCAAGAGGAAATCAGCTAAACTGTAAGGGATGGCAGCAGGAGGCAGTTTTAAGAATGCTTATGAACAACCTTGATGTGGAGGTGGCAGAAAAACCAGAGGATTTAATAGTTTATGGCGGAAGAGGGAAGGCAGCAAGAAATTGGGAGTGTTTTGATGCCATTGTAAATTCACTAAAGAACTTAGAGGATGATGAGACTTTACTTGTTCAATCAGGAAAACCTGTTGGAATATTTAAAACCCATAAGTGGGCACCAAGGGTATTAATCTCAAACTCGATGCTTGTTCCACATTGGGCAAACTGGGAGTATTTTTGGGAACTTGAACAAAAGGGGCTTACAATGTATGGGCAAATGACAGCAGGTTCTTGGATATACATAGGAACACAGGGAATTCTTCAGGGAACCTATGAGACACTTGCTGCAGTTGCAGAAAAGCACTTTGGAGGAAGCCTAAAGGGAACTATTACGCTAACTGCAGGTCTTGGAGGTATGGGTGGAGCTCAGCCACTTGCAGTTACGATGAATGAAGGTGTTGCACTTTGTATTGAAGTAGATAGAGACAGAATAGAAAAGAGGATAAATACAAAGTATCTTGATGTATATTATGAGGATATAAATGAAGCTTTAAATAGGGCAATTGAGGCAAAGGAAAAGGGAGAGGCTATTTCAATTGGTGTATTAGGAAATGCATCAGACATTCTTCCAGAGCTTGTGAAAAAGGGATTTGTTCCTGATGTTTTAACAGATCAAACATCAGCCCACGATCCTCTAAATGGATATGTTCCTGGTGGTATGAAGTATGAAGAAGCACTTGAGCTAAGAAGGAAGAATCCAAAGGAATATATAAGACTTGCAAAGAAGAGTATGGCTCGTCACGTTGAGGCAATGCTTGAGATGCAAAGACGTGGGGCTGTGACCTTTGATTATGGTAACAATATAAGACAAATGGCATATGATGAAGGTGTAAAGGATGCCTTCAACTTCCCAGGATTTGTTCCAGCATATATAAGACCACTATTTTGTGAAGGCAAGGGACCATTTAGATGGGCAGCACTATCAGGAGATCCAGAGGATATTTACAGAACAGATGAGCTTGTTTTAGAGCTATTCCCAGAAAATAAACACTTATCAAGATGGATTAAGATGGCAAGAGAGAGGGTTAAATTTCAAGGGTTGCCCTCAAGAATTTGTTGGCTTGGATATGGAGAGAGAGCAAAATTTGGACTTGCACTGAATGAACTTGTAAGAAAGGGTGAACTTAAGGCACCAATTGTTATAGGACGCGACCATTTAGACTGTGGTTCAGTTGCATCTCCAAGACGTGAAACAGAAGCAATGAAGGATGGTTCAGATGCTATTGCCGATTGGCCAATATTAAATGCACTAATAAATGCTGTAAATGGTGCAACTTGGGTATCAGTTCACCACGGTGGCGGTGTTGGAATAGGCTATTCAATTCACGCTGGTATGGTTGTTTGTGCAGATGGAAGCGAAGAGATGGATGCAAGGCTTCAAAGAGTATTAACAAGTGACCCAGGTATGGGAATATTAAGACACGCTGATGCTGGATATGATGAAGCAATTGAGTTTGCAAAACAAAAGGGCGTTAAGATACCAATGCTTAAATAGGAGGTTATAGGATGGCTAAAATAGTTGAGTGTGTTCCAAATTTTTCAGAGGGAAGAGATAAGGAAAAGATTGAAAGAATTGTAGACGAGGTTAGAAAAGTAAAGGGTGTTAAACTGCTTGATTATTCATCAGATGCAGACCACAATAGAACAGTTGTAACCTTTGTTGGGGATGTTGAGGGAGTGTCTATGGCAGCCTTTAATATGACAAAGAAGGCGTGTGAGATTATTGATATGAGAACCCATACAGGTGGACATCCAAGAATGGGGGCAATGGATGTTATACCTTTTATACCAGTTAGAGAGGTTACAATGGAGGAATGCATTGAGATTGCAAAGGCTGTAGGCAAAAGAATAGGTGAGGAGCTTGGCGTTCCAGTGTATTTGTATGAAGAGGCGGCAACAAGGCCAGAGAGAAAGAATTTAGCAGATGTTAGAAAGGGACAGTATGAGGGATTTTTTGAAAAGATTAAAAATCCAGAGTGGAAACCAGACTTTGGACCAAGCGAAATGAACGAAAAGAGCGGATGTACTGCAGTTGGTGCAAGGGTTCCTCTTGTTGCCTTTAATGTGAATTTAAACACACCAAATTTAGAGATTGCAGATAAGATAGCAAAGACAGTAAGGTTTATTGGTGGGGGATTGAGGTTTGTAAAGGCTATGGGTGTAAAGCTTGAGGATAGAAATATAACTCAGGTTTCAATGAATCTTGTAAATTATGAAAAGACAGCAATATATAGGGCCTTTGAGATGGTTAAGATGGAGGCAAAGCGTTTTGGTGTTGAGGTTGTTGGAAGTGAGATAGTTGGGCTTGTTCCAATGAAGGCTCTTGTGGATTCTTTAGAGTACTACCTACAGCTTGAAAACTTTTCTATAGAACAGGTTTTAGAACACAGGATAGCTGAATAGGGGTGGTACTTTGGACAGGATATTATTAAAAAATGGGAGGATTACAACAGTAAAATCCAAAGGTCCAAAATTTGGGGGGGAGATGGCGGACCTTGGGGTTATTGAGAGAGGTTATGTAGTTATAGAGAACGGTATAATTTTAGATGTTGGTAGCGGGGACGGAGCGGATTTTGTCGATGATAAAACAGAGGTTATTGACTTAGAGGGAAGGCTTGTTCTACCTGGATTTGTTGACAGCCATACGCATCTTGTGCATTATGGTTCAAGGGAGAATGAGCTGAAATTAAAGCTTGAGGGGGCAAGCTATTTAGATATATTAAAACAAGGTGGGGGAATTTTAAGTACGGTTAGAGCTACAAGGTCGGCAAGCTATGATGAGCTTTATAAAAAGGCATTAAAGAGTCTTGATTTGATGCTTCTTTGGGGAACAACAACCGTAGAGGCCAAGTCAGGATACGGATTGAACTTTGAAGATGAAGTAAAGTGTCTAAGGGTTGCGAAGGAAATAGAGCATCCTATAGATATTGTTAGCACTTATCTTGGTGCACACGCAGTTCCTGAGGAGTATAAGGAGAATGTGGATGGATATATCGACCTTATGATAGAAAAGGTTATGCCCTTTGTTAAAAAAGAGAGGCTTGCGGAATATGTGGATGCCTTTTGTGAAGAGGGATTTTTTAACTTAGAGCAGACAAGAAGGGTTTTAAGGGCAGCAAAGGAGTTAGGATTTCAGGTTAAACTTCACGCAGATGAGATAGAACCTATGGGGGGCGCAAAGCTTGCAGCAGAGCTTGGTGCTGTTTCGGCAGAGCATTTAGTAGCAGTATCTGAGGAGGGGATTGATGCTATGAAGGAGGCAGGTGTAATACCAGTCCTGCTTCCTGGAACTTCCTTCTATTTAAGATTAAAAAAATATGCACCAGCAAGGGAAATGATAAGAAGAGGTCTTGCGGTGGCAGTAGCGTCAGATTATAACCCAGGTACTTGCCCGACTGAGTCTTTGCAGAGCATAATGGTGTTTGCTTCATTAGGGATGGGACTTACACCTCAGGAGGTAATATCGGCAGTTACAATAAATGCAGCCTATGCAATAGGACGAGGAAGTGAGGTTGGAAGTATAGAGAAGGGTAAAAAAGCTGATATAGTAGTTATGAATGCCCTAAATGAAAATTACATCATTTACCATTTTGGAATAAACCATATTGATATGGTAATAAAAAATGGTAAAATAGTAGTTAGAGATGGAAAATTAGTATACTAAGGAGGATTGTGATGAAGATATATGAAAATTCAATAGAAAAATTTTTGGAGGACCTTTCTTCAAGCTCTCCAGCACCAGGAGGAGGGGCTGTTGCAGCATTATCAGGTGCACTTGCTGCAAGTTTATCTTCTATGGTAATGAACTTAACAGTGAATAAGAAGAAGTTTATGGAATATAG
Organism: Caloramator sp. ALD01; assembly: GCF_000472625.1. Taxonomy (NCBI): domain Bacteria; kingdom Bacillati; phylum Bacillota; class Clostridia; order Eubacteriales; family Clostridiaceae; genus Caloramator; species Caloramator sp. ALD01. The sequence goes on along the minus strand of NZ_AXAA01000032.1, from coordinate 15,316 downwards.
CGATGATGTGAAGAATAAGTTTAATGAGTATCTAATAAAGTGCGAAGAGTTGAGAAAAGAGTTTAAGGAATATATTGAAAAGGATGTTGAGGCCTTTAATTTGGTAATGCAGGCATATAAGATGCCAAAGGAAACAGAAGAGGAGATAAAAGAGAGAAACAGGGCAATACAGAGGGCTTTAATTGAAGCCTATGGTGTGCCTTATTCTGTTGCAGAAACAGCTTTTTCAATGTTTGATATGGTGGATTTTATTGCTGAATATGGCAACAAGAATGCGATAACAGATGTAGGTGTTGCAGCAATACAAATATTTGCAGCAATAGAAGCGGCAGTTTTAAATGTAAGGATTAATTTAGCATCAATAGATGATATTGATTTAGTAAGCGATGTTGATATGAACTGTAAGAGGTTTTTAATCGAAGCAGCACAAAGAAAAGAGGAGATACTAAAGAAGGTTTATCAAAAGATATAAGTGACACCGAGACCTCCGAAAAAATCAAATTATTTTTAAAAACATACTATATATAGTTGCGCATATTATCTTTTATTCACTATATATAGTGGTGACAATTTTTAAGGTATCATTTTTTCGGAGCTCTTACACCCAGGTGAAATGTGATATTTCAATAAATTGGTAAAATGATATGCTCCCTTTATGGTACACAGATTAAAATTTAAAAGCTGTTTATCATAGAGAGGAGCATATTTTTATGAGAAAAATAAGTACTAATTTAGCTTAAGAAAGAAGCCATATTATTTTCAAGTATAACCTAATCAGCTATAGAAGTCGCTCAATTTTGTAAGAGGGTGCTGAATTTTGCCTAAAATACATAAAAGATGTTATAAATATTATAGCGAAAACTAAGCTAAAAATGACTATATAACAGGTATTCTGAGGAAGGAACAGCCCTTTGAGTTTGGGGTGATTTTCTTCGTTGGGAGTATTAACCAGGAAACTACTACTTGTATAAATGGGAGGAGTTCACAGAAAAGAGATTTCAATTTTTTTAATAAATCAATGGAAAATGTCACATTTCACCTGGGTGGGAAACCTCCGAAAAAATCAAATCATTTTCAAAAGTATACTATATATAGCAGCACAAATTATCTCTTATACACTATATATAGTGGTGACATTTTTTAAGGTATCATTTTTTCGGAGCTCTTGGTGGCACTTTTGAGGAATATTTTTGTTGTAGAGATAATATACTGTATTGTAGTCCAAAAGAAATAAAATTGGGTTGGGGGGATTATTGTGTTTTATTGTACAAGCTGTAAAAGAATAGTTAAAGATGGAGGAGTTTGTGAATTTTGTTCTAATGCAGATTTGAGGGAACTTAAACTTGATGCTCCTGTTAATGTGCTTGGAACAAAGCTTAAGGGAAGAGTTTTAAAGATAACAGATGATAAGGTAAGGCTATTGATAAGGGATGATGCAAATAATAAGTTTATAAAGGAATACAGCTATAGAGATTTAAAGAAGGTATTATAAAAGGGTGCATTTACACCATCAGATTGTTGACACACCTGTTTGTTAGCTAAAGCATGAAAAAGCCCCATGAAAGGATTTCAAAATGGCATATTTCATGAGCTTTAGCAATTATTGCTTTTCGACTTTGAAAAAGTCCGTAATTCGGCACAGGACGTGCCGAGCCGAGCGGCCATCAGGACGATGGCATCGCGAGGGTAGGACTTTTTCAAATAAAGAAAAGCTTAGAATTGCTTAGCGAAATGAATCGATGCCCAAGAAATCCTTCATGGGGCTAATCAATATATAACTTTTTCAACAGCCTGAAGGGTGCATTTGCACCCTATTTTAGTTCTGTCAGAGGTTTAAACTCGTACCCCATTTCACGAAGCTTATCTATTATTGTTGGTAGGGCTTCGGTGTTGCTCTTTGATACTGCGTGTAGAAGCATTATTTCTCCACTATGGCTTCTGTCTATAACCCTCTGTATAGTTGTTTCAACAGGAGGCTGGTCATCTACAAGCCAGTCCTTATGGGCAAAGCTCCAAAAGATGGTCTTATATCCAAGTTTTTGTGTATAGTATAGTGATAGCTCACTGTATTTTCCCATTGGAGGTCTAAAGAATTTAGGCATATCCTGCCCTGTAACATCCTTAAAGGCAGCCTCTGTGTCCTCAAATTCCCTTTTAAACTTCTCAAAATCTACAGCCTTCTGTGGCATTGATGGATGTGTTGAGCTGTGGTTTGCTACAATATGGCCTTCCTCAACCATTCTCTTTATTAATTCCTTGTTTTGATTTATATATGGTCTTGTTACGAAAAACGCAGCCTTTACGTTTTTCTCCTTCAAAACATCAAGTATCTTTGCTGTATATCCGTTTTCATATCCTTCATCAAAGGTTAAATATATTTCCTTTTTTGTCCTATCACCTAAATAGTAGGCATCGTATTTTTTAAATAGCTCAACTGTCTGTTTTGGCATATACTGTGATTCGTTATTTTTTACAGGAGGGGGACCAAAGTCCAACTCCTTGTTGCTCAGGGATGAAACATCAGCGTCTATTATCAAAACATCGTCATTATTTATATTTTCATCTTTTCCGGTTGTCTCTTTATTATATTCCTCTTTATTTTCATCTTCTGTTTTTGAAGAGTTATTTTCAGAAGGCTTTTGCTGATTTGTGTTTTTCGTTTCATTTGTAGTTGGTTTTGTATTTATATCATTGTTGTTGTCTGTTTGTTTTTTACCGCAGGAGGAAAAAAGTAATACTACAGCAAGTAAAATTGGAACTATTTTTTTCATTATTTGAGCCTCCTTAAAATATTATAAGTTCAACACAAGCTTCTAACTATATTTTGTGCAAATTCCTGTGCTTTATTTTCTATATTTTCAACTTTTTTTATCTCACCCATATCATTTGCTATCTCCATTATAGCAAAGTAAGGAGGCAGTATAAACCCTTTATTTATATTTAGTGCACCTATTAGCTGCTTTGCAACAGAATCTCCACCAGAGTTACCAGATACAATTACTGAAAAGAGCATTTTGTCATAGAAGGGATTTCTTCTATAGAGTGCAGTTATTCTATTTATAACTGCACTTAAATTGGCAGAAATAGCATCGTTGTAGTTGGGGCATATAAAAATAGCAGCATCTGCCTCTTCTATTGCAGGGAATATTTCCTTTACAATAGAACCGCCATAGAAGCAGCTTTTTTGTTTTGCAAAATAGAGGCAGGTTTTAAAGGGACAGCCAATACAATCCTGTATAGTCCCGTTTTCAACGTGGTGTTCTAATATACTTACCCCATCTATATATTTTTTTATCATATACCAGAGGGTTAAGGTATTAGATGTATCTCTATAGCTTGCGTGAAGTACAGATACTTTAGGGTTTTGTTTTTTTAAAAATTTAAAACTAAAGAATCTATCAGATAACCCTCTGCATAAATAGTAGCATATTTCCTCAAGGGGGATATTAAGAGTCTTTTGCCAGGTTCTAAAGTTTAAAAAACCTTCTATAGCTTCAACTACAGGATGTCCTATAAAGATACAGCCAAGGCTATTTGCAATAAATATAATCTGCTGCGAAAAGCTTTTTGTATAATGAAGTGTAGGACTTTTTATAAGCACACAGGCAGTTGAGCCTAAAAGTGCATCCTTTCCCCTTAGGGTTATATTATTTAACACATCAAGTATATAAGGACATACACCTATGCTGTTTAGTTCGACTGCAAATACAATCTTTTTGTTTTTAAGGTTTATATGCCTTTGAGGTGAGTATTCCTCAAAGGCATTGTCCTTCATAAAAGCCTTTATCATATTATTTAAAATATCAGACCTGTTTTTTGATGCAATAAGTATGGTATCACACATCAAACTCTACCAGCCTTTCATAGCTCTTTTTAATTCTTTCAAAAAGCCTTTCGTCTAAATTTTTATATGTTTCTATCTCAACGCCATATTCTGTGATTCTGTTTTTTATACCTAAAAAGGCATTTTCAATTGATACAGTACTGTAGTGCCATTCTCCCTTAAGGCAGGATAGAATGGATAGGGCACCAGAGGACAGGGCGGGTGCTATGTAGGGCTTAAATCCAGTTTTTCTAACCTCTATATTAGCATTTGTAGTAAGCTCTGTTAGTTTAAGTGATAGTTCGTGGTTGTAGTCTTCTATATTATCTGCAACTATTAAATCTTTACCGTGGGGACCAAAGGTTCTTCCTTTATCCTTAAAGTAGCCTATATTCATATTTTGAGCATAGTATAGTGACCTTGCATACATAACTCCAAGACCAAATCCCTTAACATTATCAGCAGGAAAAATATAATCTTTATTTAGCTCAAAATAGGCCCTTTTGCAAAGATGGTCAACAGGGTCTGAAACCACAAAGAAATACCCTTTGTATTTTGCCTTTTTTGCTGCATCTACATACATTGATATTATCTCTGCATTGCTTTTATACTGAACAATTCTAACATCAACGTCCTGTATAGATACATCAGGAACCTGCCTTGTTATACAGAATATAAATACATCGCAATCAAAAACTTCATCAAAGGACACAGGTTTAACTTTAGGCAGGGAAGTATTATTTGGATAGTTTATTTGGTTTAGTTCATATTCCCATCTTTTTATCTTATTTTCATCAAGGTCAAAAACTCCAATTTCGGATATCACATCATAACCTAAAAGCCTAAGTCCAATAGATAGAGTTCCTCCAACGTCTCCAAGTCCTGCAACTGTAACTTTGTACTTTTTCTTAAGTGGATTAACTTTATACATTTCCTCCCATTCTTCAAAGGATGTATTGATGTAGGATAGTTTACCACCATTTATTAAATCATCTACTGAACTTCCTTCTTTTTTTATTATATAATTTAAGGTCTCTCTATCTTCAATTTGCGTTAAGGAATTTACAACCTGTCTAAACCTACAACTTGTTCCTGACTTTTTTAATAGGTATATGTGCTCTGCATTCTTTAAATCCTTTTCAGTGGCTTCATCAAGTTTAAATTTATGGTTTGATATAAATATGTCTCCATTTTTTTTGTATATATTCATCTTATTCCTCCTATGTCAAAATTGGTTCAAGTTTTTCCAGTTGTTCTAGGTCATTTTTTAGATAAACAGAAGGTGAAAGTGTAAGGTCGTAGTACATAAACTTTCCGTGTTCTGGATATCTTGGATAAACAAGTGCGTCGCCTATATTTTGAAGGGTTAGGCTCCTCTCATTTATGGCTTCATATTCCTGTTCTATTGCCTCAAGAAGTATTTTTGCATTTTCTATACAAACCCTTGAAAGATTAAATATATCCTTAGTAGATGCTCCCTTTAGGAAGGTTGGAACAGCATATGGAAGTATTAGGTTAACTGATGGTATTAGGTTTCTTTGGGGGTAGCTGCCTCTAAATAAACTATCTCCACCTATAAAGGGGTAGAGGGCATCTTCATAGAACCAAGCCCTAAGTTTTGGTATAAAGTAAGCACAGTCAACCTCTCTATTTTGAATATCCATAATCTCTTTTCCTTGACCAGACAATATTCCCACAATTATCTTATGAACATCCACCTTTTCATCCTTTAAAATTGGGTCGAGGGCCTTTATTCTGTACCCTTTATGGAGTATGTCATCAACAAGAATAATAGGCCTATCAAAGCTTGCAATTGTTTTTATCTGAAGCTCAAGGCTTAGGTAATTCGGGTATGGCCCTATTTTAAAGGTCTTTAGGTTAGGATTAAATAGCTTTTCTGTATGGAGTGCCTTTGTTACTGTGTTTGGTACAATATTTCTTCTTAATATGTTTCCATAGGGGACGCACATTAAAGGACCAAGGGTTCTTGGAACCATTTGGTAGGGTGGAACTCCGTTTTCTCTGCAAATTTTTTGTACAAGCCTCTTGTATATAACGTCCCTTTCAAAAATTAATACAAGATGTCCAGGATAGAGCTTTGTTAGAGCCCGCTTTAAATTTTCCCTTGTTTTAATAATTGCATTTTTTACAGTTTCAGTATTTCTGTAGGGTTCCTTTATAATTGTTTCTATATCAAGAAGAAGAGATATCGGATAGTTCATATTTACAGCATAGCACCTATGATGGATGTCTTCGGTTTTAACTTCAATAAAACCGTTTGATAGAAGTAGATTTTGTATTTCAAAATTTTCCTTTATATCAAGCAAGTTTTTATATATAGCATAGTCGTAGTCTTTGCTGATGCAGAAGGATAGTGTTTCAGTTAAGATAAGCTGAGGGAGTTCCTTTATTGTTGAGTTTTTATCTATATACATACCATCAATTAATATAACTCTTCCTACTGCATTTTCCCTTAAAAAATTAGAAATGGTTGTGTCATTTAGCTCTATATAGAAGGAGTTTGAACGTAGCCAGTGGAAGGCAGAAAAACCTGCTATGCTGTCGTTTTCTTTATCTATTGCAATAAGAAGCCTTGCAGAGGGCTTTGCAAAAAACCTCATCAATTTTTCTTTTACTACATAGAAATTTAGCCTTAAAAGATGCGAAAGTTTTTCAACTACAGCCTCCTTATATTCCTCAACAATTTCAAATTCAAAGGGCCAATCTGTTAAAAGGGATTTATACTGAGGTTCTCTTCTATAAAAACCATTTTCATATATATACCTCTGTACAAGAGGATCAACTAAATTAGAAATATCCCTATTTTCATCTATGCTATCTCTTATTTGAGTTGAACTTATGTCCTCGTATTGGGGTGGAAGGTTTAATTTTATAACATCCCCCTCTATATTTTTTACTGCCTCTTCAAACATCTCTTGGCTGTATTCATTTATACTCCTTCTTTCGAATATTAGATGGTTTAATGTGTGAATGGAGTCTTGTTCCTTTGGTTTTTTATATGCAGAGGCGTTTATTACAACATCACTTCCAACTACAATGTATACTTCAAAATCCTTAAATATTTCCTTTAACCTTCTTATATCCTTTGGATTTGAAATATTTATTGGCTGTGTTTCAGGGAATAGGAATATATTGTTTTCATCTGCAATAGAGAGGGCAGCAATAGTCCTTCGTATTAGGTTTGGCAATGTCTTTTTAGACCAAGAAAACTCATCTATTGCAATATATACCTCAAATCCTAAATCCCTTATTGCCTTTGCTATCTCCTTGTGGCTTAGGGAGAATGGGTCGAAGGTTCCAGGCATAAAGGCAATTCGTTTTGGTATATTTAGTTTTATTTTTGATATTGTATTTTGTTCAGATATAAACCTGTAAATATGGTTTAATGCAGCAGAATTTACTAAGAATAAAAGTTCATCCTCCTCAAACTGGCCAATTATAGATAAAAACTTTTTTGCAATTATATTAAAAATTTCCTTTTTATTCTCTAAGGATAGGGTTTTTGAGCCAAAAATCTGAACACCAATACAATTTAGTGCAAATTGTTTTATTTGGCTACTGTAGTTTATAAGACCGCTTAATATTATTGAAATTAATTTATTTAAAATCCTTTTATATTCATCATCGCTGTTTATTTGTGCTTTATATATGTTTATATTTGAAAGTGCAACAGAGGAGGTTTTTAATATAAGTGATGAAACCCTGTTGTTTGAGGTCTTTATCTTTTCATAGGAGTCATCTAAAAACTCATTAAGTTCAACTACAGGAAGATAGAGTATTATTTTACCAAGGTAGTTTGGAATATATTTTGTAAATCTATAACCCTCCATCTCAAGGGCACGAACAAGCTCTACTGCAATTTCATTTCTCTGTTCCATTGGTAAAAACTTGATTATATTTAAAATTGATTCACCTGCTTTATTTCTTACAGCTTCAACTGCACTTACCTTAAGAAGATTGCAGAAGTGGAGTGCTGTTTGAAGCCCCCTCTCCTTAGGGTTTTTAAGTGCATAATCTAAAAGAATATCTATTTGTATTTTTTTGGTTATCCAGCTTGTTGCAGTTTTAAGGTTGCTCAAAAATATATCTGTTATGTTTTCAAGATTTTTTATGTAGTAGGATAAATATTCATTTAGCACAATACTCTCAATTCCTAATTTTTCTGCTATATTAAGCTTAAGGAAGTTCTCAGGTGCAGTTGCACTGTATTTTATTTCATTTAAAAATATCCTCTTTATCTCTTCTAATGTATCTGGTGATGGAGTATTCTTATTCAATTGAACATATAGGGTATCAAGGGCCATTATTCTAATATGGTGCCTATCGGATAAAAGTCTTTTTATTAAAAAATCATAAAACAGACTGTCCTCACTCTTAAGAGGAATATATTTTGCAGCATCTAATAGGTATAATTCCATTTCCTTTGATAGATTATCTTTTAAGTAGAATTCCTGTAGAGCAAATTTGTATTCTAATTTTTGAGCTTCACTTATTTTGTTGAATATAGATTTTATAAAAACAGAAAGGCTGTATCCTATCCATTCCTTGTATGTATCTATTATCTTATGGTCTGGGGTAAGCATAAGTGAAACATATCTTTTAAATAGATAGATTGAATCTATATCATCTTTATCTATCCTTGCGTTTTCAGGAAGCTCCTTTCTATATTCTTCATCAAAGGAGGCAATAAGAAGACCTAAAAGTTCAGCAGCCTGTCTTCTTATATCCTCTTCATTGTGCATTAGCTGTTCATATAAAAAGCTAAGTGTAATTATTTTTTGTTTTTGGGTAAGGTATGTTGAATATTCTTCAATTATATCAAGATATGCACGGAGGGATTGAGAATCCTGTGCATTTCTTGCATTTTCAAGTATCTCATTAAGTGAAAATTCACTTCTTAATTTATGCATAAGCTCTATATTGTGGCTTATTGCTTGGTATTTTATATTCTCTACAATATCATCACCAAACATAAGGGAATAGCACTTATCTTTATATGGAGTTACTTTGTTGTCATTTAAGGAAACGTTTATTCCTAAATCTAAAAGATAGTTTTCAAAATCCTTAAGCTTAGAATACACCTTCTTATATCTTAAAATCTTCTTCTCATCAACGTTGTCGAGTTTATTTAAAATAACATCGAAGGATTCATCAAGGGTGTATATGTACATTTGTTCCTTATTGTCTATTTTTTTATTTTTAACTCTAAAGTCGCTGTATATTAGAATAAGTGACTCTATAGATAGATTTTCAAGCTCTAAATCCCAAGTAGAATGGTTTATAGCAATATTTCTTATGTAGTTTATGTTGTGCTTTTTAAACCAAACATCTGTGTAGTAGTAGTGTAGATAGGGAACACGTTTTAGCTCAACTCCTTTACAGCCAAATTTACCTATGTCGTGGCCTGCAGCAGCACCTGAAATTCTTCCAAGGTCAATAGGTAGATTTTTGCTCTTTGCCTGCCTTGCAATATATAGGGATAGATAGTGTACTCCGCATACGTGGTCGAGGGTGTTGTAGCCGATTATTTCTTGGTTTAGTTTCATCATTTCATAAACATAATCGCCTTCAAAGGCCTCAACAAATTTTTTGTATTCAGAAGGGTCCTCAAGACCTCTCTCCTCATCAAGTCCTAAGAAAAATAGAGGATACCTGCTTTGAAAACTTCCGTCATTGGATAGTTTTTGGAATTTTGAAAAAACTTTGAGCAGTAACAGGTATGTCTCAAATATTGGAAAATCCTCTTTATCAAGACTTAAAGTGACAGCTTCGCTGAAGGATTTTGAAAGGGCATATTGATAGACTGCAAATAGAAAGTCGTCGTCTTTTTTGTAGAAGATGTTTATAATCTCCTCAAGACACTTATAGCATCTTTTACAGCTGTAGTCCCTGTTTACTGATGCCTCATTCAGGCTGTTTTTAAAATCCTGTGTATTTAGCAAGTCTATTAATTTTTTATATATGTTTGATGATGTTATTAATTTTGATTTAAGTATTAGATCTATAAATTCTCCAAACATAAAATCCTCCTAAATCATAGAGTATATATCTTAATATTACAAAAAATAAGGTTATATAGTCAAATCAATCTTTCCATTATGAATTGTATATGGAAATAATTTATAAAATGTGCAATAATTAAGTCAGGAGGTGTTGGTATGGATTACAGTTTAATTGAAAGAAAGGATATCCCTAATGAATATAAATGGGATATAGATACGATTTATGGAAATGAAGAGAGTCTTTTAAAGGATGTTGAAGTATTAAGGGGAATGATTGAGGAGATTAAAAAGTTTAAGGGAAGTTTTAAAAATGGTGCAAAGTTTTTATATGAATGTTTATCCTTAAGGGATGATGCTGGAAGGTTATGTGATAAAATAACTGTATATTGTTTTATGAAGAGGGATGAGGATAACAACAATACAAAGGGACAGGAGCTTGCAGATTTAGGAGAGAGGGTGTCTGTTGAGTATAATAGTGCAACAGCCTTTATATACCCTGAAATTTTAGAGCTTGAGGATGGAACGATAGATAGATATTTTAAAGAAGTACAGGAATTAAAGCTCTATGAGCATGAACTTGAGGATTTGATAAGACAAAAAAAGCACGTTTTATCAGATAAAGAGGAGGAGCTTCTTTCAAAGACAGCCGAAATGGCACAGGGATTTGAAAATATATTTAAGATGTTGAGCTTCGCTGATTTGAAGTTCGATAAAATTGTCGATTCAAATGGTAAAGAGTATGAGTTAACTAATAATAATTATTCACAATATATTGTATCTAAGGATAGGGAACTTAGAAAAAATGCCTTTAAGAGCCTTCATAATGGATTTATGAAGTATAAGAATACATATGGTGCGATGCTCTCATCTAAGGTAAAGTCGGATGTGTTTTACGCAACTGTTAGAGGTTTTAAATCTGCATTAGAGGGAGCTTTGTTTTCAGACAACATTGATGTTTCCTTATACAATAGGTTAATAGAAATAGTATCTGAAAATATTCCTTCCCTTGATGAGCTTATGAGGCTAAAAAAGAAGGAGCTTAAGGTGGATGAACTTCATCTATATGACCTTTATGTACCAATTGTAGAGAGCGTTGATATGGAGGTTAAATATGATGAAGGCAAGGAAATGGTTAAGGAGGGCCTAAAGGTTCTTGGAGATGAGTATTTAAAAATTCTTGATGAAGCCTTCAATAACAAATGGATAGATGTCTATAGCAACAAGGGTAAGTATTCTGGAGCATATTCTTGGGGAACCTATGATACAAAACCATATATTCTTCTTAACTACAATGAAAGGTTAGATGATGTTTTAACCTTATCCCACGAACTTGGACATTCAATACATTCATATTTTTCAAGAAAAACACAGCCCTATGTTTATTCAAACTATACAATATTCTGTGCAGAGGTTGCGTCAACAACAAATGAAGTGCTTATGTACTTCTATCTTATGGATAAATTAAAGGGAGAGGCAAGAAGATATATTATAAGTGAGTTTATGGAACTTATTAGAACAACCTACTTTAGACAGGTTTTATTTGCTGAGTTTGAATTTATAACCCACACTATGTCAGAAAAGGGAGAACCACTAAATGGTGAGAGGCTTTCAGAAATTTGGAGAAACCTATATAACAAATATTATGGAAGAGAATGTGTTATTGATGATGAAATAAGTATAGAGTGGGCAAGAATACCACATTTTTATGATGGATACTATGTATACAAGTATGCAACAGGATTAAGTGCTGGAATTAGCATTGCTAAATCCATATTAGAGGATAGAAAAAATGTGGATAGATACTTGAGTTTCTTAAAATCTGGAGGAAGCAAGTATTCGCTTGACTTACTAAAGGATGCAGGTGTTGATATGCTCTCAGGAAAGCCAATTAGGGATACAGCAGAGGTGCTTAAGTACCTCATTAAAGAGTGCCACATAGGTGAAATGTGACATTTTCAATAAATGGTAATGTAAACTGCAACCTGTTAAGTAGATAGTTAAAAATCAAAACTTTTTGAGTGTCAATCCTTCGATTGACGCTCAGATTTTTGAAAAACCTAATTGTTAGATAAAGTATGAAAAAGCCCCATGAAAGGATTTCAAAATGGCATATTTCATGAGCTTTAGCAATTCTTAGCTTTCGACTTTGAAAAAGTCCTAAATTCGGCACAGGACGTGCCGAGCCGAGCGACCATCAGGACGATGGCATCGCGAGGGTAGGACTTTTTGAAACAAAGAAAAGCTTAGATTTGATTAGCGAAATGAACCAATGCCCAAGAAATCCTTCATGGGGCTGATCAATTTATAACTTTTTCAACAGCCTGAGCGTCAATTCTTCTATTGACACTTTTTACTTATGTGAACTACCACAAACTTTATGCAGAAGGAGCTTGTCAGACAATACTCCCATCGTAGCAAACTACTTCACGTTAAAAGTGATATTCCGCCTTCAGGAATACATATATGTTGTTGATTTTAAATTTGTGTTTGATATATAGTTATTTTATATTTGATTTGGTTAAATTATATTCATTTCCACTTACTAAAGATAAGTGATTTTTGTCGTTAATTATTTTAAAAAAGTTTTTTGTTAAATGTATAAAAAAATGAAGAATGGTTAAAATTAATAATGAAAGCTCAAGGAAACCACCTTGAGATGGAAACAGTAGTTTCCATAAACAGAACCCCCCATCCCCCTTAGGGCCGAGAAGCGGCCCATTTTTTTTATTTCATATTTTCTTATCGAAATAATTGTATTTATTAGTTCAAATATTTATCTTTTTAAATCAATAAATAAAAAGTTTAAATTAATATTTTTATATTTTTACAAAAAAAGTTCAATAACAACAAAAATATAAATCAATAATTTTATCATTTAGAAAAAATTGTATTATTAAAATAATTGTTGTTAAATTATTGAAGAATGCAGTCGTTTAATGTATAATTTAATTAAATTAAATTATATCTTGGGGGTGGACATGTTGAAATTTTATAGAAAGGTTACATGTCTGCTTATTGCTATGTTAATGTCTTCCAACATAGTGTTTGCAGGTATGCTTGATGGAAAAAAGATTGTATTGGATGCTGGGCACGGTGGAGATCCCAAAATACGTTATGAAAATGGTAAATATGGAGATGTAGGTGCCAGTGTTAATAATATATATGAAAAAAATATAAATATAGCAATAGTAGAAAAACTGTCAAATATTCTTAAGAATTTTGGAGCGGATATTATTTATACACGTGAACCAAATAATGATGTTGCTGTTACTCTTGAGGAGAGGGTAAAAATCGCAAATTCTAATTTGGCTGATATGTTTATAAGTATACACAATAACAAAGCAATTAAAAAAGAAAATGGGAAGGATGTTTTAAATACAGAAGTTAGTGGAACTGAGGTTTTTTATACAAAATATGTTGAATATAATGGTAAACATTATATTTATAAAGGTGAAGTTAAAGAGGGTAATATAGTTTATGTAAATATTCAAGATGTTGAAGGGAACAAGTTAAAGGTTGAAAAGACTAAAGTTAAAATTTTAGAAGAAGATAGGAGAAATTTAGCCAAGTTAGTGGTTGACAGTATAGCCTCCTTAGGTTTTAAAAATAGAGGGGCAAAACAGTCAGAATATTATGTAACCAGATATACTACTATGCCTTCAATATTGATAGAGGCTGGTTTTATGTCAAATCCAGAGGAATTGAAAAAGTTGACTAATTCAGAGATGCAACAAAAAATAGCATTTAAAATAGCAGATGCGGTGTATAGATATTATGAAGATGTTGAAAAAAGTAATAGGTTAATGAATGGTTTTATAAAGAATTTAAAATTAAATATATCAAGTCGATATATTTTTGTTGGACAAGTTGTAACTTTAAAACTTGATGGTATTGAAAATTTTGATGAGTTTGTTTATAAAGTGCAGATTAAAAAAGATGGACAAGTTATATATGAAAAGGACTATGGGAATGATTTTAGCATAAACTTCAATCCAGACTCTGAAGGTTTCTATGATGTAAATTATTTTATTAAAAAGAAGGATTCTGAAAATGAATATGATGACAAGATTGGTGCAAACTTTATAGTTTTTAAGTTACCTTCAATAAAATCAATATCTGCTGATAGTGAAAAAGTTTATGTTGATAAGCCAATAAAAATAAAGGCAGATGTTGAAAATGGCAGTTATGATGTTATGAGCTACAAGTTTGATGTTTATTTAGGACAAAAGTTAGTTACAACAGTATCAAATAGCGATGGCATATTACAATATGTACCAAAAGCTGAAGGTGAATATAGAGTAATATGCTATGTAAAGGATAAGTTAAGTAGTAGTCAATTTGATGATAAGAAGGAAATAAAATTTAAAGTAGAAAGACAGCAGGAAACATCAAGAGGAGCTTCTATAAATGATAATGATATAAAAAGACTTTTATATAGTAGAGATTTAAGTATGGGATCACAGGGAACAGATGTGACAGCCTTACAATTAGCATTAAAAAAGTTGGGCTACTATAAAGCAAATACGACATCATTAGTATTTGATAATGCCACATATGCAGCAGTCACAGAATTTCAAAAGGCTAATGCTTTAACAGATAATGGAACAGTTGATAGACAAACAATTAATAAAATAAACGAGTTATTAATGAATTTAGAAGTTAAAAAGACATCTAATCAGACAAATACAACCAATTCAGGGACAAATATAGGTGTTTTTTATAATAGTAGTCAGCAGTTGACATATACAAGAATACTAAAGTATGGAGTAAGTGGACAAGACGTAAAGAAGCTTCAGGATGCACTAAAGAAATTAGGGTATTTAAAGATAACAGCAACTACAACTTATTTCGGATCGTCAACAAAAGCAGCAGTAGTTGCATTTCAAAAGGCCAATAAATTGCCTGTTGCTGATGGAATGGTAGATAAATCAACGATAAACAAGATAAATGAATTGTTGAAAAAGCAGGCTACACAAAACACGGCAAATAAGGTAGACACAAAAGGTACAACAACGCCAAGTAGGGGAAATACATCACAGACTTTAGTAAATAATAAAATACAGTTGGTCTATACAAGGCCGTTAAGATTAGGAACAAGTGGACAAGATGTAAAGAATTTGCAGGAGGCATTAAAGAGATTAGGATATTTGAAGATTACAACAACTACAACATTTTTCGGGCCTTCTACTGAAACTGCATTAAGGGCGTTTCAAAGTGCAAATAAATTAACAGTAGATGGAATAGCAGGACCAAACACAATTAAGGTTATTAATCAAAAGTTACAATAAAAAAGTGCCACCAAGAGCTCCGAAAAAATAGTGGCTTTTAATGACGTTTTTTATAAATATTCAACTTAATTTAATAAAATGCATAAAAAGTTATTAATGTAAAATGCGTAGCATTAAAAATATATTAATATTTGTTAATTCAATCTATATAGGGCTTTGTTTTTGAGCCCTATTTTTATTAT
>NZ_AXAA01000031.1:0-24112 GCF_000472625.1 Caloramator sp. ALD01 | reverse complement strand
TGAACTCTACGAGTTTCAGAATTACAACGAGGACAAGTATGAGGCTTCTTTTTCATTTCTAAATAAATTTCATAGCAAACATTATCAAGTACTTTTGTTATAATAACATCTTTAAAACCAAGTAAATTTTTGATACAATTATTAGTGTGCACTTGTAGGATGCCTCCTTTCAGGTAATATTTTTGTAGTTAATTTAATTTTACCAGGCATCTAAAACAGGTGCATATTTTTTTTGTAAAAAAATATGCTGGGGCTACGCCCCAACATTTATTATAGAACCATTAAAAGTTGCCATTGTTCTTGGCACCTTTTTAGATATTTTTTTACAATGAAATAACTTAAATATACTTTTTTCTGTAATTTAAAAAATCATTTTGATATAATAATAGTAGTGAGACTATAAATGGGGGAATACCTATGAAAACACAAATTTATAATTTATTAGGTGGAATAGGTCTACTAATTTTTTCACTTTCAATGCTTAGTCGTTCGTCACAAAATTATTTTAGCTCTTGGTTTCATAATAAATTTGAACATAAGAATATAAGCAAATTGTACTCTCTGTTTGAAGGAATCATATTTTCCTTTATAACAGAAAGCAGTACTATTTCAACAGCATCATACTCAAGTATTCTTGAGGTAGCTTCTATTGATTTTGTTAATATTCTATATTTTATATCTGGCGTAAATATTGGTGCCTCATTAATCCCAGTTATTATACTTCTTAATATTTCAGTAGTACCTTATTTATTAATATTTGCAGGAACATTTATAGTTATATTTGTTAATAAAAACACTAAGAAAAATCTATTTAATTTAGGTCAAATACTTTTAAGCATAGGTCTTCTTTTGGTATCTTTAATATATATAAAATCAGGAACAATAGAAAACCAGCTAATACACCTTATAAAAAACAACTACATTTCAAGCTTCTTTATAGGAATAATAATTGCACTTATTTTTAGAAGCAGTAATGCAGTAGTCATACTTCTTATTCCATTTGTTCAAAACAATATTATAGGTTTTAATTCTGCTTTATTTATAATAATAGGTGCTAATATAGGGTCTTCACTTTATGTTTTATTTAAATCCTATAAACAGGAAAGACATATAATAATTACATCCTTCATACATTTAATTATTAATACAATGGGAGCTGCTGCAATATATATTATTTATTTAATTAATCCGTTTTTTCTATATACAACCCCCTATATATCATTAAACATTATAATTTTGCATATTTTAACTAACATATTTGGCTCATTTTTTTCAATATTATTTTCAAATCCAATAGTAAAGGGACTATTAAATAATATATATCCTCTTAAGGCAGATAATAGCACAAAAAGATTTAAATATTTAAATCCTATTGTTACAAATACACCATCCGTTGCAATTGAGCAATGCATAAAGGAAATTAGTAGAATGGGTGAGATAGCACTTTTAAACCTTGAAAAATCCTTTAATCTTATATTTGATTTTAGAAGAAATAGCATAAATCAAATACAAAAGGATGAGGATTTACTTGATTATCTTGAGGATGCATTAATGAACTTTTTAACTACCTTATCTATGAAAAATCCAACATATGGGGAATCGGAAGTCATTATGAACCTTTATAATATGATAAACGATATGGAACGTGTAGGAGACCACGCTATAAATCTTTTGGATCTGGCAGAATATAAATTTAACCACTATGTCAATTTTTCTGAAGAAGCCTCCGTTGAGTTAAAGTACTTCTTTGAACTTTGCCATACATCCTTCAGCAAAGCTCTTGAAGCTTTAAAGAATAGAGATTTAGAGAAGGTAGATGAAGTTGTAGAACTTGAGCAGAAGATTGATTCTGTTGAAAAACAGTTAAGAAAAGACCACATAGATAGGTTGAATAAATGTATATGTAATCCTAACAGCGGTATGATATTCCTTGATTGTTTGACAAACCTTGAAAGAGTTGGAGATCACGCATATAAAATTGCTCTAACTACAAGGGATATAGTAAAAACATTACAGTAGTATTTAAACAGCTCTTAAAGTGTTACTTTAAGAGCTGTTTGTTTGTGCTTATTTACTATTTCCCAGGTAATACGATGAAATACCTTTAAATATAGCCCATGCTATTTTATTTTGATAGATTTCTGATTTAAGTAGTTGTTCCTCTTCATAGTTTGATAAAAAACCACATTCTATTAAAATAGATGGTATTTGGTTGTCTCTTATTACATATATATCGTTTGTACCTTTCGCTTCTCTCTTATTGCCTCGGTTTAGAGTTTTAATTAGCTCCTGCTGAATAAGTTTTGCTATTTTCTCACTCTCTGTATCATTTTTAGGGTAAAAGACCTGTGCCCCATAATACTGGCTTTCAGGGAAGAAATTTAAGTGTATGCTTATAAATAGGTCTGCCTTATATTTCTTTATAAACTGCTTTCTGTTTCGCAAGTCTTCATTCTTTTTATCTCGTATCCTACCATATTCACTATATAACCCCTCATCAATCTCTCTTATCATTATACAAGTATATCCTGCATCCTCAAGATATCCTTTAAGCTTTTGAGCTATATTTAAGTTTATATCCTTTTCAATTGTTCCATCTCTTCCTATAGCACCTGGGTCTATTCCTCCGTGCCCTGCATCAATTATTACAACTTTATTTGTGTTAAAACCCAATACAGGCAACTTTATATATAATACAATTCCTATTGTTATTACTATGATTAAAGCAATATATCTTTTTAACATCCTATCACCCTATTTTCGTTATTCAATAATTATTATATGCATTAACTAAATAATAATAACAAAAGCAAAAAATAAAACTGGAACTGCATATGCAGTTCCAGTATATATAATAGGCATATTATCTCTTTGAGAATTGTGGTGCTCTTCTTGCCTTCTTTAGACCGTACTTCTTTCTTTCTACCATTCTTGGGTCTCTTGTTAGGAAACCTGCCTTCTTAAGAACTGGTCTTAAGTCAGCATCAGCTTGAACAAGTGCTCTTGCTATACCGTGTCTTATAGCACCTGCTTGACCTGTAAATCCACCACCGTGAACATTTACAAGTACATCATACTTGTCAAGAGTTCCAGTTAAAACAAGTGGTTGCTTAACTATAACCTTAAGAGTTTCAAGACCAAAGTAGTTGTCTATATCTCTTTTATTTATAACTATGTTTCCTTCTCCTGGAACTAATCTTACTCTTGCTACTGAAGTCTTTCTTCTACCTGTTCCAAAGTATTGAACCTTTGCCATCTTTCCTTCCTCCCTTCACACCACATTAATACTTTAATTCAAGTACTTCTGGCTTTTGAGCGTGGTGATTGTGTTCTGCACCTCTGTATACCTTAAGCTTCTTTGCCATCTTTCTTCCTAATGGTCCCTTTGGTAACATTCTTCTAACTGCTTCTTCTATTGCTAATTCTGGCTTAGTTTCTAATAGTCTTCTGTATGGGATTTCCTTTAATCCACCTGGATATAGTGAGTGATGTCTGTAAAGTTTTTGATCTAACTTCTTACCAGTTAAAGCAACCTTATCAGCATTTATAACTATTACAAAGTCACCAGTATCTACGTTTGGAGTGTAGATTGCCTTATGCTTTCCTCTTAATATTGTAGCTATTTGGCTTGCAAGTCTTCCTAATGTCTTGTCAGTAGCATCAACAACATACCATTTTCTTTCAACTTCTTGAGCTTTTGCCATGTATGTTTTCATCATTTTCCCTCCTTGACTTATTAAATCTCTCTATCGATAAAGATCCGGGGCCAGTGGATCTTAGTATCGTAAATTACACCATTTTTTATTTTAATACATTGAGCCGGGTGTGTCAAGCTTAATTTAATAATAAACTTCTTCCAGACACAAACCACAGGCTGGTGCAGTAAAACCTGCTAACCTTCTATCCTTTGATTCTAATATTTTTGGAATATCCATAGTACTTTTTTTGCCCCTGCCTACATCAATTAATGTACCTGTTATTATTCTTACCATATTATAAAGGAATCCATCTCCCTTGTAATCTAATCGAATTATATCACCTATTTTTGTTATGTCTATACTATATATTGTTCTAATTGTTGTCTTAACTGAACTTCCTTCTGATCTAAATGCAGCAAAATCGTGGGTACCAATCAAATGCTGTGCTGCACTTTTCATCTTTTCCAAATCAAGATTATATTTTATATGTGCTGAATATTTATTATAAAATGGAGATGGCTCTAATCTGTTAAAAATTGTATAGCTATACCATTTTCCTTTACTGTTATATCTTGAATGAAACTCCCTATCTACCTCTATAGATTTAACAATAGTAATGTCTTTTGGGAGTTTACTATTAATTGCGTCCTTTAGCTTTTCAGGTTGAATTTTAGTATCTATCAAAAAATTTGCCACTTGCCCTCTTGCGTGGACACCTGCATCTGTTCTTCCTGAACCTATCAGTTCAATGCTTTGTTTAGTTACCTCAAAAATGGCCTTTTCTATAACTTCTGAAACCGAAAGCCCATTTTTTTGTTTTTGCCAGCCTACATAGTTAGTACCATCATATTCAATAATTAATTTAATATTTTTCATACTTATCTCCTACTTAATATAGAGATAATAATAAAACATACCATAACAACAATAGATATATAGTCATTTTTCTCTATATTAAACTGTTTCATCCTTGTTCTACCTTCTCCACCCTTATAGCATCTTGCTTCCATCGCTAATGCGAGTTCATCAGCACGTCTAAAGGAATTTATAAATAAAGGTACAAGTATTGGAATTAAATTCTTTGCTCTATTTATAATATTTCCAGATTCAAAATCTGCACCTCTTGCCTTTTGTGCTTTAATTATTTTATCAGTCTCGTCTATCAGTGTTGGAATAAACCTTAATGCAATTGTCATCATCATAGCAAGTTCATGTGCTGGTACACCTATCTTTTTAAACGGATTTAATAATAGTTCAATGCCATCTGTTAGAGCTATAGGTGAGGTAGTCAAGGTTAAAACAGAGGTTCCGACAATTAAAAATACTATTCTAATTATCATAAAACCTGCAAGATATACGCCCTTATCTGTTATTGTAAATGGCCCAAATCTTGCATAAACTATTTCACCTGGAGTTAGCAATACATTAAATACAGCTGTAAAAAGTAATAACCATATAATTGGCTTTAAACTTTTCATTATATATTTAAAGGGTATCTTAGCCAAAAATATCACAAACGCTGTAAAAATAGCTACATACAAATATCCAATGAATTTATTTATTATGAATAAATTTATTACATATAATGTTGAAAGTATTATTTTAACTCTGGGGTCTAATCTATGAATCACAGAGTCTCCAGGAAGATATTGACCTAAAGTAATGTCCCTAATCATTTCTTTTCTCTCCTTAATGCCTTTAGAATAGCATCCTTCGCTTCGCTAACAGTAATGATATCTTCATTTAAATTAAAACCTTTCTTATTTAGACTTTGTACCAAATATTTTACTTGAGGTACAGCAAGTCCTATTGACTCTAACGTTTCAACATTCCTAAACACTTCCTTTGGAGTACCCTGAATAATATTTTTACCTCTATACATTACAATTAGTTTATCTGCCAATTCAGCAACATCATCCATACTGTGGGATACTAAAATGATAGTCATTTTTGACTTCTTATGCAGATTTTTTATGTTTTGTAAAATCTCATCTCTTCCCTTTGGATCAAGTCCTGCTGTTGGCTCATCCAATATTAAAACCTTAGGCTGCATCGCAAGTACACCTGCAATTGCAACTCTTCTTTTTTGTCCACCACTTAAATCAAAGGGTGAAACATCCTTGTATTTATCATAATCAATACCCACTATATTAAGTGCCCATTTTACTCTTTTTTCTATTTCCTCTTCATCTAAACCTAAATTTTTAGGTCCATATGAAACATCTTTATAAACAGTTTCTTCAAAGAGTTGATGTTCAGGATATTGAAATACTAAACCAACTAACTGTCTTATTCTTTTTAAATCAACACCCTTGGCTGTTATACACTCATCATCTATATATATTTCACCAGATGTTGGTTTTAAAAGACCATTTAGATGCTGGATAAGAGTTGATTTTCCTGAACCAGTATGACCTATTAAACCTATAAACTCACCATCTTTTATTTCAAAAGACACATTATCTAAAGCTGTTTTTTCAAAGGGAGTGCCTACCATATATTTAAATGTTAGATTATTTACCTTAATTGACATAGCTCCTCCACCAACTCATCAATAGTTATTATATCCTGTCTTATATTCAATCCGCTTTTTTTAAGTTCATAGGCAAGCTCTGTAACCTGAGGAACATCTAATCCTAATTTTTTGAGTAGCTCTACCTTTGAAAAAACTTCTCTTGGAGTTCCCTCTGCAACAATTTTTCCATCATCCATAACTACAACTCTATCTGCATCAACAGCCTCTTCCATAAAATGAGTAATTAATATAATAGTTATTCCTTCTTCTTTATTTAACTTCTTTATTGTCTCTATTACTTCTTTTCTCCCTGATGGGTCAAGCATTGCGGTGGGTTCATCTAATATAATGCACTTAGGCTTCATTGCCAATATTCCTGCTATTGCAACCCTCTGTTTTTGTCCACCTGACAACAGGTGTGGTGCGTGTTTCGAATATTCTTCCATTCTCACTGCCTTTAGTGCACTCTCAACCCTATTTCTAATTTCATTTGGCTCAACCCCCATATTTTCAGGTCCAAAGGCTACATCTTCCTCTACTATTGTTGCAACTATCTGGTTATCAGGATTTTGAAATACCATTCCTGCTGATTGTCTAATATCCCAAAGCTTTTGATTATCTTTTGTGTTCATTCCGTTAACTATTACTTCTCCTTCTTTGGGAAGATAGATTGCATTTATGTGCTTTGAAAGAGTAGATTTTCCCGAACCATTATGCCCAATTATTACAAGAAACTCGCCTTTTTTTACCTTTAAATTGACACCCCTTAGTGCCAAAAACTCTTCTGCTTGGTCGTGTTTTTTATATCCATAAAAAACATTATTAATCTCAACCATATTTTCCATCTCAGGCACCTTCTAACTTAATATAGAAAGGGATTAAGTATTAATATACTTAACTTAATCCCTCTTTTTTATTACACTAATTCAAGTATAACCATTTCTGCTGCGTCGCCTCTTCTTGGACCCATCTTTATGATTCTTGTGTATCCACCGTTTCTTTCAGCGTACTTTGGTGCAACTTCTGAGAATAACTTAGCAACTACTTCTTCTTCAGTTATGAAAGCAAGAACTTGTCTTCTTGCGTGTAGATCGCCTCTTTTTGCAAGAGTTATCATCTTTTCAGCAAGACTTCTTACTTCTTTCGCTCTTGCTTCAGTTGTTATTATTCTACCGTCCTCTGACTTGAAAAAGCTTGTTACAAGATTTCTTAACATAGCTTTTCTTTGGTCAGTTGGACGTCCTAGCTTACGATATCCTGCCACTGAAAATCCCTCCTATTCTTCGCTCTTTTTCAAGCTAAGTCCAAGTGCTTCAAGCTTTTGTTGAACTTCTTCTAATGATTTCTTTCCAAGGTTTCTTACCTTCATCATATCGTCTTCTGTTTTATTAATTAGTTCTTGAACTGTATTAATTCCAGCTCTCTTTAAGCAGTTGTATGATCTTACTGATAAATCAAGCTCTTCTATTGTCATTTCAAGAACTTTATCCTTCTTTTCTTCTTCCTTTTCAACCATTATTTCTACTTTATCAGCCAAATCTGTTAGTGAAAGGAATAGTTTAAAGTGTTCTATTAATATCTTTGCTGATAAACTTACAGCTTCTTCTGGTTTAATTGTTCCGTTAGTCCATAATTCAAGAGTTAACTTATCATAGTCTGTTATTTGTCCTACACGTGTATTTTCAACAGTATAGTTAACTCTCTTAACAGGTGTGTAGATTGAATCTACTGGGATTAACCCTATTGGTTGACCTGGATGCTTATTTTTATCTGCTGAAACATAACCTCTTCCTTTACCGATAGTTACTTCAGCATATAATCTTCCGCTCTCACTTACTGTTGCAAGTACATGATCAGAATTTATTATTTCAACATCTCCATCAACCTTTATATCCGCACCTGTAACTACAGCTGGCCCCTTTACATCAATTACACCAGTTCTTGTTCCTTCGCCATCCATTTTTATAGCTAAACTCTTTAGGTTAAGTATTAACTCAACTACATCTTCCTTAACACCAGGTATAGTTGAGAACTCGTGTAAAACACCATCTATTTTAACAGAAGTTACTGCTGCACCTGGTAATGATGACAGCAGAATTCTTCTCATAGCGTTACCTAAAGTTGTTCCGTATCCTCTTTCAAGTGGTTCAATTACAAATTTTGCATATGAACCATCTTCAGATTTTTCAACACATTCAACTCTTGGTCTTTCTATTTCTAACATTAATTTAACCCTCCTTTATTTAGAAGTATCAACTTGCGAGGGCAAATAATTCTACACTAAATTACTTGCTGTAAAGCTCAACTATTAATGTTTCGTTAACTGGTATATCAATGTCCTCTCTTTGTGGAAGTGATACTACTCTACCTACCATATTTTCCTTATCAACAGTTAACCACTTTGGAACATTAGTTTCAACTTGCATTAGAGCCTTTATCTTTTCGCTTGATCTGCTCTTTTCTCTTACAGCTATTTCATCATTTACTCTAACTTGGTATGATGGTATATTTACCTTCTTACCATTTACAGTAAAGTGTCCGTGTCTTACTAATTGTCTTGCTTCTGCTCTTGAACTTGCAAATCCAAGTCTAAAGATTACGTTATCAAGTCTTAGTTCAAGAAGTCTTAATAGGTTTTCACCAGTGATTCCCTTTAATCTATCAGCTTCTTCGTAGTACTTTCTGAATTGTGATTCAAGTACTCCGTATATTCTCTTTGCCTTTTGCTTTTCTCTTAATTGAACACCATAGTTAGTTAGCTTCTTCTTGTTGTGTCCGTGTTGTCCTGGTGCGTATGGTCTTCTTGCTAATGCACACTTATCTGAGTAGCATCTATCTCCCTTAAGATATAGCTTAACTCCTTCTCTTCTACATAATTTACATGATGGTCCTGAATATCTTGCCATTCTTTACACCTCCAATCATCAAACTCTTCTTCTCTTAGGTGGTCTACAACCATTGTGTGGAATTGGAGTTACATCCTTTATTAGGCTAACTTCAAGTCCAGCTGCTTGAAGAGCTCTTATAGCAGCTTCTCTTCCTGCTCCAGGTCCCTTTACATAAACTTCAACTGACTTCATACCATGTTCTATAGCAGTCTTTGCTGCTGTTTCTGCTGCCATTTGTGCTGCAAATGGAGTGCTCTTTCTTGAACCTCTGAATCCAAGTGCACCAGCACTTGACCAAGAAATAGCATTTCCTGCTGTATCTGTTATAGTTACTATTGTATTATTAAATGTTGACTTAATGTGTGCCGCTCCACGGTCAACATGCTTACGCTCTCTTTTTCTTCTAACCTTCTTAGCCTTTGCTTGAGCCGCCATTCACTGTCCCTCCTTTATTACTTTCCTGCTTTCTTCTTATTAGCAATTGTTCTTCTTGGGCCTTTTCTTGTTCTTGCATTTGTCTTAGTTCTTTGACCTCTTACTGGTAGTCCTCTTCTATGTCTTAGTCCTCTGTAGCAACCTATTTCCATTAGTCTCTTTATGTTAAGAGCAACTTCTCTTCTTAGGTCACCTTCAACAACAAAGTTCTTATCGATATATTCTCTTAGTTTGTTAACATCTTCTTCTGATAAATCCTTAACTCTTGTATCTGGATTTACTCCTGTAGCTTCAAGAATCTTGTTAGCACTTGGTCTACCTATACCATAGATGTATGTTAGTGCTATTTCTACTCTCTTCTCTCTTGGTAAATCTACACCAGCTATTCTTGCCATTGAGTTTTTACACCTCCTGTATTTTACTTAAAACCACTAATACATTAATATATAAATCACCGAAGCGATTTAGCCTTCAGTGCAGCCGCGCAAAATTAACCTTGCTTTTGCTTATGCTTTGGGTTTTCGCATATAACCATAACTCTACCATGTCTTCTTATTATTTTGCACTTTTCGCAAATTGGCTTAACTGATGGTCTAACCTTCATTGGCTATCCCTCCTTACTTTCCTCTCCATATAATTCTACCACGAGTTAAGTCATAAGGTGAAACTTCAACTGTTACCTTATCACCTGGAAGTATTCTTATAAAATTCATTCTTAATTTACCTGATATATGAGCGAGTATTTTGTGGCCGTTTTCTAACTCCACTTGGAACATTGCATTAGGTAATGCTTCTACAACAGTACCTTGCAATTCGATTATATCCTCTTTTGCCATAGGCTAATCTAACCTCCTTATAATAAACCCATTGACTGCAAAGTTTTTTTAAGGTCTGCATTGGTGATGCGTTGATTTGTTTTAATTTTTTCAACTATGTCTACTGCAAATTTATCGTGAAAAACAAGATGCTTAATCTTCTTTTTCTTTGGCGATTCAATCTTTCTTAAATCTCCATCTGCAAGAAGAACATAGTTTTCATCTATAATTCCTACTACTATAAAGTATCTACCCTTATCTCTACCTGCTCTTGAATGAACTATTTGTCCCAGGGCAATGTTATCCATACATTCCACCTCTATTTTTTCAAAGTTAGAATCTCAGGACCGTTATCAAGTATAGCAACAGTGTTTTCATAATGTGCAGACAGCTTTCCATCGTAGGTAACTACTGTCCAACCATCGTCTAATTCCTTAACTGCGAAGGTTCCCATATTAACCATAGGTTCTATCGCAAGAACAAGTCCCTTATTCAATCTCATTCCTCTTCCGCTTTTGCCATAGTTAGGAACTGATGGTTGTTCGTGCATCTCACGTCCTATACCGTGCCCTACATAGTCACGTACTACAGAAAAATTGTTTTTTTCCACATATTCCTGGATAGCTGCTGATATATCTCCTAATCTGTTGCCAACCTTTGCATATTTTATTCCCTCAAAAAAACTTTCCCTGGTAACATCGATTAGTCTTTGGGCTTCGGGAGTTACCTTACCTACTGGGAAGGTCCTTGCTGCATCACCATGAAAACCTTTATAAAAAGCACCGCAGTCAACACTTATTATATCGCCTTCCTTCAGTACTCGCTCTCCCGGAATTCCATGTACTACTTCTTCATTAACTGAAGCACAGATTGTTGCTGGGAACCCGTGGTAACCCTTAAATGAAGGACGGGCTCCACAGCTTATTATATATTCTTCTGCTATTTTATCAAGTTCTTTTGTGGTGATACCAGGTTTTATTGCCTCTTCTAAAATTAGAAGAGTCTCAGCGACTATCTGCCCTGCTTTTCGCATTATTTCAATTTCTTGATCAGATTTTAAATAAATCATTTTTTGTCGCTCCCTAAAACATTACATATTTCTTCAAATACATCATTTATATCCTGTTCACCATTAATATTTTTTATTAAACCATTCTTCGTATAATAATCTATCAATGGCTGAGTTTGTTTATTGTAAACTGATAGTCTATTCTTAACTGTTTCTTCTGAGTCATCTGCCCTTTGTATAACTTCTGCTCCACAATAATCACATACTCCTTCAACCTTTGGAGGATTAAATACCACGTGGAAGCTTGCACCACACTTTGGGCATACTCTTCTACCAGACAATCTTTCTATTAAATTATTCTCATCTACCTTGATATTTATAACATAATCAAGTTTAGTTCCTAAATCTGCTAATACATCATTTAGTGCATCCGCCTGAGCTACTGTTCTTGGAAAACCATCTAAAAGAAAACCGTTTTTACAATCGTCTTCTTTAATTCTATCCTTCACTATTTCAACAGTTAGCTCATCTGGAACTAATTGTCCTTTATCAATGTATTCCTTGGCCTTAATGCCCAGAGGCGTCATTTCTTTAATGTTCTTTCTGAATATATCACCTGTTGATATATGAGGAATATTATATTTTTGAACTATTAATTTTGCTTGTGTTCCTTTTCCCGCCCCAGGTGGTCCAAGAAGCACTATTTTCATCTAAATCAACTCCATTTACTCTATTTCAAGAAACCTTCGTAGTGTCTCATTACTAAATTTGCCTTTAATTGTTTATCTATTTCTAATGCAACACCAACTACGATAAGTAATGCAGTACCACCAAATTGTAACTGTCCAAGATTGCTTACTTGACTTAGTATTATTGGAGTTACTGCTACGATTGAAGCAAATATTCCACCGATGATTGTCATTCTATTAATAACTCTTGTTAAAAACTCTTCAGTTGGTTTACCAGGTCTAAGTCCAGGTATAAATCCACCACTCTTTTGTAAATTTTGTGCTACTTCATCTGGTTTAAATGTAACTGTTGTATAGAACCAAGTAAAGAAAACTATAAGTATTACATATATTATCGGATATATTGGATACTTTGGACTTAGCCATCCTGCTTCAAATAACATTCTAAATTTATTAGTTGGTGGCAGTGTTAATTGTGATATTACTAATGGAAATTGCATTACTGACATAGCAAATATTATAGCAATAACACCAGCAGAGTTAACGTTTATTGGAATATGCGTGCTTTGTGCACCATACATACGCATTCCAACTTTTCTTTGTGCATATTGAACTGGTATTCTTCTTTCTGCTAAATCCATAGTAACAACACCCGCAACTAATGCAAGTGCAAATACTATGAATAAAACAACTTGTATAATGTTAACTGATTGACCCTTAACTAATATAGTTAATTGTGCAATCATAGCTGGTATTCTTGCTAATATACCGGAGAATATTATAAGTGATGTTCCATTTCCTAAACCATATTCAGTGATTTTTTCACCTAACCACATTAAGAATATTGTTCCAGTTATTAATGTTATTATTATAATTAAAATTTGTGTCCATCCCTCTTGTGCAAGTGCACCATTGTTTCTTAGATACAGGCTTATACTTAAACCTTGTATTGCAGCAAATATTAAAGCTGCGTATCTTGTGTATTCTGCAATCTTCTTTCTTCCTTCTTCGCCTTCCTTTGAAAGCTGTTCAAGGCTTGGAATTGCAATTGTTAACAAGCTAAATACAATGGATGCATTGATGTAAGGAACTACACCTAATGCGAAAATACTAAAATCTTTAAAAGCTCCACCTGATATTATATCGAGGAAACCCAGAAACAGACCACCCTCTACCATTTGCTTAACAACGTCTGTTCTAACTCCAGGAACAGGAATAAATACTCCTGCCCTGAAAACTAATAGCAAGAACAGAGTTGTAAGTAGTTTCTTTCTTAATTCTGGTACCCCCCAAGCATTACGTAAGGTCTTAAACATAATTAAATCACCTCAACTTTTCCTCCGGCAGCTTCTATTTTTTCTATAGCTGACTTTGTGAACTTATGAGCCTTTACAGTTAAGCTCTTTGTTAAAGTTCCTTCGCCAAGTATCTTTATACCGTCTCTTACATTCTTAACGATTTTAGCTTCCTTTAAAAGTTCTGGTGTTACTTCTGTTCCGTTTTCAAATTTATTTAGAACTTCTATATTAACTTCTGTATATTCCTTAGCAAAGATGTTTGTAAATCCTCTCTTTGGTAGTCTTCTGTGTAGTGGCATTTGACCTCCTTCAAAACCTGGTCTTACTCCACCACCTGATCTTGAAGTTTGGCCCTTTTGTCCTCTACCAGCTGTCTTACCTTGTCCTGTAGCTGTACCTCTACCCTTTCTCTTAGGCTCCTTTGTTGAACCGGGAGCTGGTCTTAGTTCATGTAGCTTCATTTTAGCACCTCCCTCATTACATTTCTTCAACTTTTAACATGTAATTTACTTTATTAATCATTCCCCTGATTGCAGGAGTATCTTGATGCTCAACTGTATGACCTATTTTTCTTAAACCGAGGGCTTTAACAGTAGCTACATGGTCAGGTTTTTTTCCTATTGTGCTTTTTACTAATGTTACTTTTAACTTTGCCATGTAAATCCCCCCTCTTATCCTAATATCTCTTCAACAGTCTTTCCTCTAAGCTTTGCTATTTGTTCTGGTGTTCTTAGCTTGGAAAGTCCGTTTATTGTTGCATTAACCATATTTCTTGGATTATTTGAACCTAGAGACTTAGCTCTAACGTCCTTAATTCCAGCAAGCTCAAGCACTGCACGTACAGGACCACCTGCGATAACTCCTGTACCTTCATTTGCAGGCATTATAAGTACGCTTGAAGCACCAAATTCACCAACTACGTCATGTGGTACTGTAGTTCCAGTTAATGAAACATGTATTAAGTTCTTCTTAGCATCTTCGATTCCCTTTCTTATAGCTTCTGGAACTTCAACAGCCTTACCGATTCCTACACCAACATAGCCGTTTTCATCTCCTACAACTACAAGAGCACTGAATCTGAAGTTTCTACCACCCTTAACAACCTTAGTAACTCTGTTTATATATACAACCTTTTCTTTAAGGTTTAACTTGCTAGGATCGATTCTCATCTATTTCCCTCCTTCTCAATTAGAAGTCAAGGCCTGCTTCTCTTGCAGCTTCTGCAAGTTCCTTAACTCTACCATGATATATATATCCGCCTCTGTCAAATACAACCTTCTTAATTCCCTTTTCTAATGCTCTCTTTGCAACAAGTTCACCTACTACTCTTGCTGCTTCTTTGTTGCTTCCGCACTCAAGCTTTCCTTTAAGTTCTTTGTCTAATGATGAAGCTGCAACAAGTGTTACTCCCATTTCATCATTTATGATTTGTGCATATATATGCTTTTCACTTCTATATACATTTAATCTTGGTCTTTCTGCAGTACCATAAACCTTCTTACGAACTCTTAGGTGTCTCTTTTCCCTTTGTTCGCTTCTGGATGGCTTATTTAACATTTAGCTCACTCCCTTCTATTATTTCTTACCTGTCTTACCTTCCTTACGTCTAATTACTTCGTCAGCGTACTTGATTCCCTTTCCTTTGTATGGTTCTGGTTCTCTTACGCTTCTTATTCTTGCAGCTACTTGACCAACAACTTCCTTATCTATACCCTTAACAACTATTTGTGTAGCTGCTGGTACATCAAATTCAATTCCTTCTACTGGTTCTATTTCAACTGGATGTGAGTATCCAACGTTAATTACAAGCTTCTTTCCTTGCTTTTGAACCTTGTAACCTACACCTACAAGTTCAAGTGCCTTTTGGTATCCTTGAGTAACACCAACTATCATATTGTTGATTAGTGTTCTTGTTAAGCCGTGTAATTCTCTTGACTTCTTTTCATCGTTTGGTCTTGTTACTACAACTTTTCCGTCTTCAACATTTATATTCATTAATTTGCTAAATTGCCTTGTTAGAGTTCCTTTTGGACCTTTAACTGTTACAAGATTGTTTGCATCTACTGTAACAGTTACTCCTTGAGGAACAGCAATAGGTAATCTTCCTATTCTTGACATGACTGCACCTCCATTCGTTTATATTACCATATATAACAGATAACTTCTCCGCCTACTCCTTCTTTTCTTGCAACCTTATCAGTTACTATTCCCTTTGATGTTGAAAGAATAGCTGTTCCTAATCCTCCAAGCACCTTTGGTATATTATCCTTTTGAGCATAAACTCTTAGACCTGGCTTTGATATTCTTCTAACACCAGTTATAACTCTTTCTCTGTTTTGTCCATACTTAAGAGTTACTCTTAACATTGGAACTGACCCGTCCATATATTCTTCAAGGTTAGCTATATAACCTTCTTCTAACATTATTTGTGCTATTGCCTTCTTTATCTTTGAAGCAGGAAATTCAACAAAGTCTTTCCTTGCTATATTAGCGTTTCTTATACGAGTTAGCATATCTGCAATTGGATCAGTCATTACCATATTTTCTGCCTCCTTTCATTTATCATTACCAGCTTGCCTTCTTACAACCTGGAATTTGTCCCTTATAAGCTAATTCTCTAAAGCAAATTCTGCATATTCCGTACTTTCTAAGAACTGCGTGTGGTCTACCACATATTCTACATCTTGTATATGCTCTAGTTGAGAACTTAGGTTCTCTCTTCCACTTTTCAACTAATGCTTTACGTGCCACAGTTTTCCCTCCTTTATTATTGAGCGAATGGCATTCCAAGAAGTCTTAGTAATTCTCTTGCTTCTTCGTCAGTCTTCGCAGTAGTTACAAACACGATATCCATTCCTCTTAGCTTTTCTACCTTATCATATTCTATTTCTGGGAATATTAATTGTTCCTTAACTCCTAATGTATAGTTTCCTCTACCATCGAATGCCTTGTTTGAAACTCCCTTGAAGTCTCTAACTCTTGGAAGAGCAACGTTGAATAGCTTATCTGCAAATTCATACATCTTTGCTCCTCTTAAAGTTACCTTGCATCCGATTGGCATTCCTTGTCTTAACTTGAAGTTAGCTATTGATTTCTTTGCTCTTGTAACAACAGCTTTTTGTCCTGTTATAAGAGTTAAATCATTTACAGCCGCATCTAATAGTTTTGAATTATCCTTAGCGTCACCAACACCCATATTGATAACGATTTTTTCTATTTTTGGTACTTCCATTATGCTCTTATATCCAAACTTTTCGCGTAATGCTGGTACCACTTCTTTCTCATACTTTTCCTTAAGTCTTGGAATCATCTAGTGTACCTCCTTTCAGGATTAGAAAGTCTCATTGCACTTCTTGCATACTCTTACCTTTGTTCCGTCTTCTAAGAACTTGTATGCTACTCTTGTTGCCTTATTGCACTTTGTGCAGTAAAGCATAACATTTGATGCATGTATTGTTCCTTCTGTCTTTATTATTCCGCCTTCTCTATTTGCCATACTTGGCTTAACATGCTTTGAAATCATGTTAACACCTTTAACTATTACTCTATTCTTCTTTGGTAGAACCTTTAGAACTTCTCCTACCTTACCCTTATCCTTACCTGCTATTACAACAACAGTGTCTCCTCTTTTTACATGTACCTTAGGCATTGTCACTTCAGCCACCTCCTTGCATTATAGAACTTCTGGTGCAAGTGATAGTATCTTTGTAAATTCCTTATCTCTTAATTCCCTTGCAACTGGTCCAAAAATTCTTGTTCCTCTTGGTGTTTTGTCATCCTTTATTATAACAGCTGCGTTTTCATCAAATCTTATATATGAACCATCTGGTCTTCTTGTTCCTTTTACTGATCTTACGATAACTGCCTTAACAACGTCTCCCTTTTTAACAACACCTCCGGGTGTTGCACTTTTAACGCTAGCAACTATTATATCTCCTATATTTCCATACTTTCTCTTTGAACCACCTAATACTCTGATACACATAATTTCCTTAGCGCCAGAGTTATCTGCAACCTTTAGTATGGTTTGTTGCTGAATCATATAAAAGCCCTCCTTTCACAACCAATTATTTTGCTCTTTCAACTATTTCAACAAGTCTCCATCTCTTATCCTTGCTTAATGGTCTTGTTTCCATTATCTTTACGATATCGCCGATTTTAGCTTCATTATTTTCATCGTGTGCCTTGAACTTCTTTGTTCTATTAACAGTCTTTCCGTATAATGGGTGACGTACTTTATCTTCAACAGCAACTACTATTGTCTTTTGCATCTTATCAGATACAACTTTACCTATTCTAACCTTTCTTAGTCCTCTTTCCACAGGAAGTACCTCCCTTCATTATTTATTTGCTTCTACTAGTTCTTTCTCTCTTATTATTGTCTTAAGTTGAGCGATTGATTTCTTAACTTCTCTTATTCTCATTGGATTTTCAAGCTGTCCTGTGGCAAGTTGGAATCTTAAATTGAAAAGTTCAGCTTTTAAATCCATAACCTTTTTATTTAATTCTTGAAGATTGCTTTCACGTAGTGCCTTTAACTCATTAGCCTTCATTTACTTCACCACCCATCTCGAAGTCTCTTCTTGTAACAAACTTAGTTTTTACAGGAAGCTTGTGTGAAGCAAGTCTCATTGCTTCTCTTGCAACTTCTTCTGCAACCCCTGATAATTCGAATAGAACTCTACCTGGCTTAACTACTGCTACCCAGTATTCTGGTGAACCCTTACCTGAACCCATACGAGTTTCAGCTGGTTTCTTTGTTATTGGCTTATCTGGGAATATCTTTATCCAAAGCTTTCCGCCTCTTCTTACGTGTCTGTTTATTGCTATTCTGGCAGCTTCTATTTGATTACTTGTTATCCATCCCGCTTCTGTTGCCATTATAGCATAATCTCCGTATGCTATAAAGTTACCTCTTGTAGCCTTTCCTTTTATTCTTCCACGTTGCACCTTACGATGCTTAACTCTCTTAGGCATTAACATGGTATTTTCCTCCTTCCCGTTACATTAGTTGTTCGCAGCTTCTTCAGTTTCGATAACTTCCTTTTTCTTTCCAAGAACTTCTCCCTTATATATCCAAACCTTAACACCTATTTTTCCATAAGTTGTATGAGCTTCTGCAAATCCGTAATCAATATCCGCTCTTAAAGTTTGTAGTGGAATAGTTCCTTCGTGATATCTTTCTGTTCTTGCCATTTCAGCTCCACCAAGTCTTCCTGAAACAGCTGTCTTTATACCCTTTATGTTGAACTTCATTGCTCTTGATATAGCTTGCTTCATTGCTCTTCTAAATGAAACTCTCTTTTCTATTTGAGCAGCTATGTTTTCTGCAACAAGTTGTGCATCTATTTCAGGATTCTTTATTTCTACTATATTTATAAGTATATTCTTTCCTGTCATCTTAGCTATTTCATTCTTAAGTTCTTCTACACCTTGACCGCCTTTTCCGATTACTATACCTGGCTTAGCAGTGTGAATGTTAATCTTAACTGACTTATTTGCCTTTCTTTCGATAACAACCTTTGAAATTCCTGCAGCATATAGCTTATTCTTTATAAATTCTCTTATCTTGTTATCTTCTATTAGTAAGTCTGCAAAATCCTTATCATTTGCATACCATTTAGCATCCCAGTCTTTAATAACTCCAACTCTTAATCCATGTGGATTTACTTTTTGTCCCACTATTAACCCTCCTTCTGGTTATGCTTTATGCTCTTTCTTTTAATACCATAGTTATATGGCTTGTTCTTTTTCTTATTCTGTAAGCTCTTCCTTGAGCTCTTGGTCTAAATCTCTTTAGTGTTGGCCCTTGATTTGCATATGTTTCTGCAACAAATAACTTGTTTACATCCATATTGTGATTGTTTTCAGCGTTTGCTATAGCTGACTTAAGTAGCTTTTCTACAACAGGTGCTGCTGCCCTTGGAGTATGCTTTAGTATTGCTAAAGCCTCATTAACCTTCTTGCCTCTTATTAGGTCAAGAACAACCTTTATTTTTCTTGGAGACATTCTTATATATCTTGCATGTGCTCTTGCTTCCATGAATGCGCCCTCCCTTCATTATCTAACTTTTGATTTCTTTTCTGTGTCATCATGGCCTCTGTAAGTTCTTGTTGGTGCAAATTCCCCAAGCTTATGTCCTACCATATCTTCTGTAATATATACTGGAACGTGCTTCTTTCCATCATATACAGCTATAGTGTGCCCAACCATTTGTGGGAATATTGTTGAACTTCTTGACCAAGTCTTTATTACCTTCTTTTCACCACTTTTGTTCATTTCAAGTATTCTTTTGAAAAGTCTTTCTTCAACAAATGGACCTTTTTTTAATGATCTACCCATATTAATTCGTGCCTCCCTTCGCATAAGTTAACATTAGGAAGCAGAGCTTAGCCCTGCCCCTTATATTACTTTCTTCTCTTTACTATTAATTTATCTGAATACTTCTTATGCTTTCTTGTCTTATATCCAAGAGTTGGTTTACCCCATGGAGTAACAGGTGATGGACGTCCTATTGGTGACTTACCTTCACCACCACCGTGTGGGTGGTCAACTGGGTTCATAACAGAACCTCTAACTGTAGGTCTGATACCCATATGTCTCTTTCTACCTGCTTTACCTATTATAACAAGTTCGTGTTCTGCATTTCCTACTACACCAATTGTAGCTTTACATTCAAGTCTTACTAATCTAACTTCTCCGGATGGTAGTCTTACTTGAGCATACTTACCTTCCTTAGCCATTAGCTGAGCTGCTGCACCAGCTGCTCTTACTAATTGACCACCTTTTCCTGGATTTAATTCTATGTTGTGTATCATTGTACCTACTGGAATGTCCTTAAGCTTTAGAGCATTTCCTACTTTAATGTCAGCATTTTCACCTGACATTACTGTGTCACCTACTGATAGACCATTTGGAGCAAGTATATATCTCTTTTCTCCATCTGCATAAGTAAGAAGTGCTATGTTAGCTGTTCTGTTTGGATCGTATTCTATAGCAGTTACCTTTGCTGGAATACCATCCTTATCTCTCTTGAAGTCTATTATTCTGTACTTTATTTTGTATCCGCCACCTCTGTGACGTACAGTTATTCTTCCGTAGCTATTTCTTCCTGAATGTTTCTTAAGTGTTATAACCAATGACTTTTCAGGTTCTTTTTTTGTTATTTCTTCAAATGAAAGCCCAGTCATATTTCTTCTACCAGGCGTAGTTGGCTTAAACTTTTTAATTCCCATTGCTAACCCTCCTTTACAGCTTATCTGGCAATCCTGCCAATAGCGCCAAAGTATCTATATCAATTACGCATTAAATCCTTCAAAGAATTCAATTGCTTTGCTATCTGCAGTAAGCTTAACTATTGCTTTTTTGAAGCTTGGTCTCTTACCAACATTCATTCCTACTCTCTTTGTCTTTCCTTCGTAGTTTTGAGTCTTTACATCTTCAACCTTAACTCCAAAAACTTCTTCTACTGCTCTCTTTATCATTGACTTGTTTGCATCTACATGTACCATGAAGGTGTATTGTCTGTTTGCCATTTGAGCCATTGTCTTTTCAGTTATTACTGGTCTTCTTATTATATCATAGCTTGTTAGCTTCATTATGCATACACCTCCTCCACTTTAGAAGCGGCATCTTTAGTTATTATTAGCTTCTCATACTTTAGTAGGTCGTAAACATTTATGTTGTTTACTGGTATAACATGTGCATTTTCTATATTTCTAACTGACTTGTAGATTACTTCATCTGATTCCTTAACAACTATTAAAGTCTTCTTTGCATCGAACTTCTTTAGCATTTCAACTATTGTCTTTGTCTTTGGAGCATCTAACTTAAGTTCATCAAGAACTATTATGTTGTTGTCAACAACTTTTGATGAAAGAGCTGACTTTAATGCAAGTCTCTTTACCTTCTTTGGAACTGTAAAGCTGTAATCTCTTGGCTTTGGAGCAAATACAATACCACCATGTGTCCATTGTGGAGCTCTTATAGAACCTTGTCTTGCTCTACCTGTTCCCTTTTGTCTCCATGGCTTTATTCCACCACCAGAAACTTCTGCTCTTGTTAATGCTGATTGTGTTCCTTGTCTCTTGTTTGCAAGTTGCATCTTTACAACTTGATGCATAACATATGGATTTATTTCAACTCCAAATACTGCATCTGAAAGTTCGATTTCTCCAACCTTCTCAGCGTTCATATTATATAAATCTACCTTAGGCATCGTTATTCCTCCTTTCCTTTAGAATCAAGCCTTAACTGAATCTCTTATAATTACTAGACCCTTCTTTGGTCCTGGTACTGCACCCTTAACAAGAATTAGGTTTCTTTCTGCATCAACCTTAACAACTTGTAGGTTTAGCATAGTTGACTTTCTTGCGCCCATATGTCCAGGCATTTTCTTTCCTTTGAATGTTCTTGATGGGTCTGATGAAGCACCCATTGAACCTACCGCTCTATGATACTTTGAACCGTGGCTCATTGGTCCTCTGTTAGCATTCCATCTCTTTATAACACCTTGGAATCCTTTACCCTTTGATGTTCCTGTAACATCAACCTTATCTCCAGCCGCGAATACGTCAGCTTTAATTTCGCTTCCTACTTCGTATGCTGAAACATCTTCTAATCTGAATTCCTTAACAAATCTTAGTGGCTTAAGATTTGCCTTTTCAAAATGTCCCTTCATTGGCTTATTAACAAGCTTTTCTCTTATTTCTTCAAAACCTACTTGAATTGAATTGTATCCGTCTGTATCCACAGTCTTCTTTTGAACAACAAAACATGGACCAGCCTTTATTACTGTAACAGGAATTACTCTTCCGTTCTCATCAAATATTTGAGTCATTCCAAGCTTTCTACCTAATATTGCTTTTTTCATCCTTTACACCTCCTAAACTTATCAGCGGAATGCAAATGCATTCATAATAGTTCATATTATAGCTTTATTTCGATATCAACACCTGCTGGCAGATCAAGTCTCATAAGTGAATCAACTGTCTTTTGAGTTGGGTTTGTAATATCAATTAGTCTCTTATGAGTTCTTATTTCGAATTGTTCTCTTGAATCCTTGTACTTGTGTACTGCTCTTAGGATTGTTACTACATCCTTTTCAGTTGGTAGTGGTACTGGACCTGAAACTTGTGCTCCAGTCTTCTTTGCAGTTTCAACTATCTTTTGAGCTGATGCATCTAATAGATTGTGATCAAATGCCTTTAATTTGATTCTTATTTTTTGCTTTGCCATAATCTTACCCTCCTTTTCATCGCACGCTTTGATTTTTCTACGCACGACAACGGTTATTGTGTACACTATACCGGGTGTTTCTTGATTTTCCCCATAAATACACACAACCTCGTCGCCCGATTCAAGATCTGGACATACTCGGCAAGAATTCCCCGTTTCCGGCAACCTCTTGCGTCATCGCAGCTTGACACTTCACAACTCTTATATTTTACAATATAATTTATGATTTGACAATACCTTTATTTTATTTTCTTATTAGTATTTTTTTCATAATTTAGGGCGACTTAACGTCGCCCTAATTTTAATTATTCAAAAATCTTAGCAACAACACCAGCACCTACAGTTCTTCCACCTTCACGGATAGCAAATCTTAATCCTTCTTCCATAGCGATTGGAGTGATTAGTTCAACTTCCATGTTGATGTGGTCTCCTGGCATACACATTTCAACGCCTTCTGGTAGCTTAATTGAACCTGTAACGTCTGTTGTTCTGAAGTAGAATTGTGGTCTGTATCCGTTGAAGAATGGAGTATGTCTTCCACCTTCTTCTTTCTTTAATACGTATACTTGACCTTCAAATCTCTTGTGTGGGTTTACTGATCCTGGCTTTGCAAGTACTTGACCTCTTTCGATTTCGTCTCTTGTTATACCTCTTAGAAGTGCTCCTATGTTGTCTCCTGCTTCTGCCATATCAAGTATCTTTCTGAACATTTCTACTCCAGTTACTACTGTCTTCTTCTTTTCATCTGATAGTCCTACGATTTCTACTTCGTCTCCTACCTTTAGTACCCCTCTTTCTACTCTACCAGTTGCAACTGTTCCTCTTCCTGTTATTGTGAATACGTCTTCTACTGGCATTAGGAATGGCTTATCTCTATCTCTTTCTGGTGTTGGAATGTAGCTGTCTACTGTATCCATTAGCTCTAATATCTTTCCACACCATTGACATTCTTTCTTTCCACATCCACATTCAAGTGCTTGTAGTGCTGATCCTACTACGATTGGAGTGTCATCTCCTGGGAATTCATATTCGTTTAGTAGGTCTCTAATTTCCATTTCTACAAGGTCGATTAGTTCTGGGTCGTCTACCATATCTGCCTTGTTTAGGAATACTACAATGTATGGAACACCAACTTGTCTTGCAAGTAGTATGTGCTCTCTTGTTTGTGGCATTGGACCATCTGCTGCACTAACTACAAGGATTGCTCCGTCCATTTGTGCTGCTCCTGTTATCATGTTCTTTACGTAGTCAGCGTGTCCTGGACAGTCAACGTGTGCGTAGTGTCTTGTTTCTGTTTCATATTCAACGTGTGCTGTGTTGATTGTAATTCCTCTTTCCTTTTCTTCTGGTGCCTTATCTATTTCGTCATACTTTGTTGCTTGTGCTCTTCCGTATTGAGCTAATACTGTTGTTATTGCTGCTGTTAGTGTTGTCTTACCGTGGTCTACGTGTCCTATTGTTCCTATGTTTACGTGTGGCTTGGTTCTCTCAAAATGTGCCTTTGCCATTTCTCTTCTCCTCCTTTAT
>NZ_AXAA01000030.1:0-24178 GCF_000472625.1 Caloramator sp. ALD01 | reverse complement strand
TGGGTGGGAGACCTCCGAAAAAATCAAATTATTTTTAAAAACATACTATATATAGTTGCGCATATTATCTTTTATTCACTATATATAGTGGTGACAATTTTTAAGGTATCATTTTTTCGGAGCTCTTGGTGGCACTCATATGATTATCGCCTTATCCTTTAGTTCCACTTTGCCGTCTTTAACAACAACATCTTCTCCATCAATAAGATTTTTATATATACCATCTTCTAAATCAACCTTTACAAAGCCCTTGTTTAACTCAACGTTGAATATACCAACTAATTTTTCATCTCCCATTTTATATGATGCAACTATAACATTGTTATCATCACAATCTATTTGGTAAAATCCCTTTACCATAATCTCCTTCTTTTTTATATTAGCAAGAGCCTTCATATATTCAACAAATTCTTCCTTCATACTACTCCAGTTTACCTTATCTATATCAAATAGGCTTGGGGTGTTATCATCCTGTGCTTCTTGTCCTGCATAGATTAAGGTTGCACCCTTTTGGAAGTATAAAAATGCTGTCCATATCTTAAGCTTTGTCTCATCTGGTATTAACTTCTTTGCCCTTGGCTGGTCGTGGTTCTCTAAAAATCTAAGCTTTACATAGTTGTTTGGATATATAGCCTCCTGAAGCTTTACCCTATTTATGTAATCCCTTAGGGTATTTTCACCCTTAAAATATCCTACATATACATCATTTACATCGTAGTCATAACATATATCAAAGGCTTGATAAACTTCACTATCTGAAAGCCCAACAAATCCATTCTCCCTCATTGCCAAAATAAAACTTAAATGAACACTCTCTGCAAGCCATATTACATCCTCTTTAACCTTTGCTACCTCTTCCCTTGCCTTTAGCCAAAATTCAAGTGGGATAAGTGGTGCGACGTCACATCTAAATCCATCTACACCTAAACTTGCCCAGTATTTTAATGTTTCTATTTGATAGTCCCAAAGTTCTCTATTGTTATAGTCTAAATCAACTATGTCTGTCCAGTCTCCTACCTTATTTCCCATTTTTCCGTCCTTTTTTCTATAGAAAAACTCAGGATGGTTTTCTACAAGGTATGAATCCGGTGATGTGTGATTGTAAACAACATCTATCATAACCTTCATACCTAATCTGTGTATCTTGTCTACTAATCTTTTAAAGTCCTCAAGCGTTCCATATTCAGGGTTTATAGCCCTATAATCCTTAATTGCGTATGGGCAGCCCAAACTTCCCTTTTTGTTTTTAACCCCAATTGGATGAATAGGCATAAACCAAATTATATCTGTTCCTAAGGATTTTATCCTTTCTAAATCCTCTTCCACATCCTTAAAAGTTCCATTTTTACCGTGATTTCTTACATATACAGAATAAATAATCTTATTTCTTAAAGTTATGTCAGTAGTCTTTGCCATAACAGTTCCCCCTTAAAGTCACACTTTAATTAATTCATACTCCATACTACCTATTCCTATATTTTGTGCGTGCTCAAGACATACTCTCCAATCTGTTTTTCCGTGAATTGCTGTAAACTTATCTTCAATATGGCAGTCGCAATCGTTATGGTCGTGAATTGCAGATCCTGTAATTGCTGGTGCACTATTTACCATATCAACACAAGCCTTATCAAGTGCAACAGGGTCAAAGGATGCTGCTATACCTATGTTTGGAACAATTGGCATATCATTATTGGACCAGCAGTCGCAATTTGGGGAAACATCCATAATGAAGTTTATATGAAAATGTGGTTTATCCTTTATAACTGCCATTGTGTATTCTGCTATCTTTTCACTTGCAATAGATGCTGCCTCATCCCAGTTAACCTGTGCAGCATTAAATTGACAAACTGCAATACATTGTCCACATCCAACACACTTATCATAATCTATAACTGCCACCTTGTTTTGATTCAAGAAGATTGCATCGTGGGCACAGCTCTTTATACACATTCTACATCCTACACAGTTTTTCTCTGCTATTTTAGGTTTTGATGATGAGTGCATAAATAGCTTGCCGCCTCTTGAACCTGAACCCATACCTAAATTCTTAAGTGCACCACCAAAGCCTGTCATTTCGTGACCTTTAAAGTGATTCATTGAAATTATAATATCTGCATCTGCAATGGCTGAACCAATTTTTGCTGCCTTTGTATGTTTTAAGTTAACTTCAACTTCTCTATACTCTGTTCCCTTAAGCCCATCTGCAATTATAACTTGGCAGCCAACTGTTAGTGGATTAAACCCATTTTCATAGGCAGCATCTAAATGATCAAGGGCATTATGTCTTCTTCCTGTGTATAGGGTATTTGCATCTGTCAAAAATGGCTTTCCACCAAGCCCCTTTATTATCTTAACTATCTTTGCTGCATAGTTTGGTCTTATGTATGCAAGGTTTCCTGGTTCTCCAAAGTGTATCTTTATAGCTACATATTTTTCCTTAAAATCTATATTTTCTATTCCAGCAGCTTTTACAAGCTTTTCAAGCTTGTCAAGCATATTAAATCCTGGTCTTGTTCTTAAATCTGTAAAATAAACCTTTGACTTCTCCATAGTTTACCTCCTCAAACAGTAATTTCTTAAATTATTATAACACATTTATTTATATTAAAATATTTAAATACAACTAAATATTGTATAAATTTGATTGGGCATATTTTATTATAATAGATATTTTTAACTATAATTATACTTTTTATGTTATATTCTCAAATTATTTTCTATAATTTCTATAAATTACTTTGTATAATTATAAATTTTTTATTGACTTTTATCTAAATTATTCGTATAGTTTTATTTGTGCTTTTTAAAGCAAAAATATAGATAAAAGAGGTGGAGTTAGTGGAAAAGGAACTAAAAAGAGAATTAGGACTGCTTCCTGCAACTGCTATAGTTGTTGGAAATATGATAGGTTCAGGTATATTTATGGCACCACAAGGTCTTGCAGCAGCATCTAATCCAAAGACAACAATATTTGCTTGGATTATAACTGCACTTGGTTCTATGCTTCTTGCATTAAGTTTTGCAAACCTTGGGGTTAAAATGCCAAAAACAGGTGGGCCTATAGTTTATACAAGAGAGGCTTTTGGAGAATTCCCTGCCTTCCTTATTGCTTGGACCTACTGGATAGGTTCTTGGGTTGGAAATGCAGCAATTATTACTGCATTTATGAATTATCTATCCTATTTCTTCCCTGTATTTAGCCAAAGTAAACCATTAGCGTTTTTAACTTCATCACTAATACTTTGGGCTTTAACCTATATAAACTATAGGGGAGTTAAAGAAGCAGGAATAGTAAGTATGATTACAACAGTGCTAAAGATTTTACCTCTAATAATATTTGCAATAATTGCACTAACTCACTTTAATATATCATACTTCAACACTGTTTCTTCAAAGGAAGTTTCAGGTCTTTCAACACTACCTGCTGCAATTGCAATAACTCTTTGGTCCTTTGTTGGACTTGAAAGTGCAACAATCCCAGCAGGAGAAATAAAGAATCCTGAAAGAAATATTAAACTTAGCACAATTTATGGAACGCTTATAACTGTTGCAATATATCTTGCTATATCAATACTTGCAATAGGAGCTATGCCTCAAGATATGCTTGCAAATTCAAATGCACCACTTGCTGATATTATAAACTATGCGACAGGACAAAAGTGGGGTGGAACACTTATTGCCTTAGGTGCTGTTATTTCAACTTTAGGTGCAACTTCAGGCTGGATTTTAATTACTGCAAGAAGTTCCTTTGCAGCGGCAGAGGACAAGATGTTCCCAAAGGTGTTTGCAAAGGTTCAT
Source organism: Caloramator sp. ALD01 (assembly GCF_000472625.1). Taxonomy (NCBI): domain Bacteria; kingdom Bacillati; phylum Bacillota; class Clostridia; order Eubacteriales; family Clostridiaceae; genus Caloramator; species Caloramator sp. ALD01. The sequence continues at coordinate 20,380 of NZ_AXAA01000030.1, read as the reverse complement.
TCAAAGTATAATACTCCTTCTGCATCACTTATAATAAGTGGTATAGCTGCAAACATTCTGCTTGTTATGAACTATGTATCAAGCTTAACTTCAGCCTTTAACTTTATGCTACTTCTTGCAACACTTTCATTCCTACCTGCATACTCATTTACAGCAGCAGCAGAGATACTGCTTCTTAAAAATAAGGATAAAAACTTTAACTTAATAAACTTCATAAAGAGCTCCTTTATATCAATCCTTGCCTTTGCATATTCGATATATGCTATCTACGGAACAGGTGCAGAGGTTGTTATGTATGGATTTATACTAATGCTTATTGGAATTCCTTTTTATGTATATCAGAAGATACAAAATAGATAAAGCGAAGCACTTAGGATTTTATCCTAAGTGCTCGCTTTTATATTATATATTTCATACTTTATGTTCAGTTGATACCTTACCCTTGTAAATCTTCCTTCTTTTAAATTTAAAGGCCTTGAAGTAGTAAAAGACTGTTGTGCCAATTAATGCAAAGATAAAAACAAAATAAATATATGTATAAATTTTAACTGTATCTATATTTGATACATCCCTACACTGGCTATATATAAACCCGTGAGCTACACCAAAAACGATAGCTATCATTACATATTTTATAGCCGATAAACATCCATTTCCTGAACTTTCCACAGTTTTAACATCAACAGTAAAGGGCATTTTAATCTCCATATCGTTTACATAAATTAAACACATAAATATCATCATTATTATAGCAACAATGTATTCTAAAATACCTATATACTTAAAAATAATTGAAAATATCAATAATGCTAATATAAATATAGGCATTATAAAGTTTATAAATACAGCCTTTATAGCTCCCTTTACAATAGGTTCTACATCTTCTATTGGTAAAACTTCGTATATGTATGCTGCCTTAAAGCTACTTGTGTATGCAATAAATTGAGGTTGTGTTGATAAAAATACAATAATACCATATACTGCAAAAAACCACGAAACTATATCTTGTTCTTTCCCACTTAAAACATCCCTTATCAATGGTGCTACAAATATAAAAGCAGTTGAAAGTCCTGTAATCATCTTCTGTTTAAGCATCCTATCTCTTTTAAACATAGCCTTTGAAAATATGTAGGAGCTCTTTTCTACAGGGTCTTTTATTATCAAATCCACAAGCTTTCCATTTTTGATTACAGACTGGCTCTTATTTCCCATATCAAATTTATATAGATTTTTTTCAAGTTCAACTAATAGATATTTCTGTGTTATTATAAAAAACAAAATAGTTGCTAAGCTACCTAATATAAAAGCAATTAAACGTTTTATACTAAATTCTCCTAATAGCAGATTAAATACTCCTGAATACCAGGTGGATGGTAGAATAAATATTGCCTTTGAATTTTGTAGAACATTGGAAGAACGTTGTATTATATCTGCACCAAATTGATAAAAAAGAATACTTCCTAATAGAAAGACTATTTGAAAATAATTTACTATATCCTTTAGTTTTTCACCGTCATAGTGTTTAAGTATCAATGAGTATATCAATATAGTTAGTGAAAGTGAAAACATAAGAATTAAAGGGGTTACTATGAGCATACCAATTATGTATTTATAACCAAAGATATAAGTTCCAATTGAAGTTGGTAATATTATAGTCATAATCAAAATTGAGATTAGATATATAGTTACATATGTACCTCTGACCGAAGATAAAGTATTCATATCTATAGGCATTGCACCTAATATGTTTTTATCGGATGTACTTAGTATTACTGTACTAAAATCGTGTACAAGACTTAAAAATATAAGAATCATTATAACTGCAATTGAAAGGTTAGAAACTAATTCAATACTATGTAATGTAAAGGCTATCGATGGGGCTAAACCAAATAAAATAACCCCAAGTATAAAGGATATTATTTGAGATTTTTTGCTTTCACCCTCCACCTTGTAGTCTTTATATAGAGAAGTTCTTGCACGCCTATCATTTTTAAATTTAATCTCTAATATTCTATAAAGCGTTTCAAAATCCACCTTTAAATAATTGAATATAAATTTAAATTTTCCAAGTAGTTTAAGCAGTAAAAATTCCATCTAAATCTCCTCTCCTTATTTATACAATAATATTTAATATTACCATAAAATACTATATAAATAAATAAGAAGAAGGTAAAATTTTATATATGCTTATCAATAAAGGTCGCCCAAATTTATGGGCGACCTTAAATAGCCTATTTCCACACATCTGTTTCTACTCCAATGTCCTTTGAAACAAACCTTCCACCTTCATTTTTCTCATAATGTTTTAAAGTATCTACCACAAGTTTAGAAGCCACAAGCAGTATTGGTACGTTAGCAAACACAACCATTATATTTACAAAATCAGATATATACCATAGGTTTCCAAGTTCAAGACCTGCAAGAACAGTTAATACTCCAAATGGAACAAAGAAGAAGGCTCCTAATGCACGAATAAAGTTTATAAATTTGCTGCTCTTTGTTATAAAGTTGCCAGATATTTCGGCAAAAAGTATTAGTCCTATTAATGTTGTAAAGGCAAATAATGCATAGCATAGTGAAAGTATACTTTGAACAGCAGAATCTAAAGATGTTCCTGGAATAAGGTATTTTACAGATTCCATATAAACTGTTATTTTTGAATTTCTAATCGACTCCCAAGCAACTCCTGCTTCACCTGTCCAAAGATGTGCCATTACAACTAAAAATCCTGTTAATGTGCATATAACCATTGTATCAAGGAAAACACCTATAATCTGAACAAATCCCTGTTCTGCTGGGTGCTTGTTTTCAGATACTGCTGCTGCCATTGTTATTGTACCTTGACCTGCCTCATTTGACATAAGCCCCCTCTTTACACCTTGAGATAGTGCAATTCCAAAAACTCCACCGAAAACAGCCTCTACTTTAAAGGCTCCAACAAAAACCTCTTTAAAGAAGTAAGGGATTAGCTTTATATTTACTAAAACTATTATTATAACAATTGCAAAATATATAACAGCCATTATTGGAACCAAATAATCTGTAACCTTTGTAACACGTCTTAACCCACCAAATACGATAATTATAACTGATATTGTTAATATTATTCCTATTGCATAGTAAACTGTTGATTGGCGTCCGTGGGTAACACCAGTTAATGTATCTACCGCTGAACCTAATGCTGTAAAGAGATGGAAGGTTTGACCTGGAACACAAAACAGTGCGTATATTATAAATATAACTGATAAAAATACTCCAACCCATCTTCTGTTTCCAAATATCTTCATACCGTAGAAGGGAAGCCCTCCAACAAATTCCTTATCCTTCTTCTCTTTAAAGAGTTGTGCAAGCACAGCTTCAGCAAAGGCAAGAGACATACCAAAGAAGGCTGATACCCACATCCAAAATAGTGCACCAGGTCCTCCAACCGATACCGCACCTGTAACTCCCATAATGTTGCCTGGGCCTATACGCATAGCAGAACTTAAAAGGAATGCTGCAAGAGGGCTTATTCCTGTTTTGGCTGCTCTTTGTTCTGTTAGTATTTTTAATCCTGTTTTAAACCTCTTAATCTGTACAAAACCCGTTCTAATTGTAAAGTATATACCAGAACCTATTAGAAGTAGAATTGCAAAGGTAAATTTACCAAGTACAGGAATGTTTGAATACCACTTATAGTTAGTTGGGAAGTCCCATAGGAAATCTGTGATTGGTACTATGAATTCAAAGAATTTATTAATGGAATCAAAAAAGGCATTCATATTTAACCTCCATTAATTAAATGCTTTACTTATTCTTATTAATGCCTCCTTAAGTATATATCTTGGACAAGCGATATTAATTCTTTGAAACCCCCTCCCTTCTTCTCCAAATATTAGTCCCTCCTGAAGTGCCACCTTTGCCTTCTCTTGAAGAATTGTTGATATTTCTTTATCTGAAAGTTTAAAATCCCTAAAATCAAGCCATACAAGATAGGTTCCCTCTGGTTTTATTATTTTTATCTTTGGGATGTTTTCTTTTATATATTTTTCAAGGAAATTGTAGTTTTCCTCTAAATAATCTATTAACGCATTAAGCCAACTCTCCCCTTTTGTATATGCAGCCTCAATCGCCACAAGACTAAAGGCATTGTTTCTCCTTATATCAAGAACTGCAAGTTCATCTTGGAAGGCTTCTAACTCTTCTTTTCTTGGAAACTGTACAAAGGATGCCTGTAAACCTGCAATATTAAAGGTCTTTGTTGGTGAAAAGCAGGTTATAGTAATATCTTCAACCTCTTTAGATATGGAGGCAAAGGGGGTAAACTTATAGTTTTTATATACAATATCTCTCCATATTTCATCTGAAATAACTCTAACATTGTATTTTAAACATATTTCAGCAATTCTTGTAAGCTCCTCTTTTGTCCAAACTCTTCCAACAGGATTATGGGGATTACATAATATAAACCATTTTAAATCTGGGTCTTTACACTTTTCTTCAAAGTCATCAAAGTCAATTATGTATCTACCATCAACCTGCTTTAGTGGATTTGTTATAAGAGTTCTTTTATTCTTTTTTACTACACTACTAAAGGGAGCATATACTGGTGGCTGGATTAATATTTTTTCATTTTCCCTTGTGAAAAGACGTATTATAAGTGATATAGATGGAATTACTCCTGGGGAATGTATTAAGGTATTAGGTTGTATTTCATATCCATACCTTCTTTTTGTCCATTCACAGGCACTTTCGTAATAGGAACTTGGTCTATAAACATACCCAAATATCCTCTGTTCAAGTTTTTCCTTCATTGCATCATATATTTCTGGTGCAACTTCAAAATCCATATCTGCAACCCAAAGGGGAAGTAGGTCATTTGAGCCATAGTGCTTATCCATTTCACTCCATTTTGCCGAATGATTTTTGCTTCTATCTATCTTTTTATCAAAATTGTACTCCATAAAAATCCTCCTACTCTTTTTTTTATGTTGATGTCTTTAAAAACTATGCTTTAATAAAATATATTCATATTTAATAAATAAGATACTGACTAAAATAGACCATAGTAATATTTCATTCATTACTATGGCCTATTTTATATAATTATTTTGTTGGTGCTGGAGCCTTTACAACAATTAATTCTAAAACTTCATCGTGCTTATTACCAACATTCATCTTTGTATTAACAGGTATTTTAAGCACAGTTCCCTGTTTGTATTCGTGAACTTCCTGTTCGTTTAGTCCTATCGATAGTATTCCTCTTAAAACTGTCATATAAACATTTGAATTTGAGTAGTGCTCTGGTAGTCCCTCATCTTTATTAAAAACCATATGGATATAATTTATATTTTCATCCATAATAACCCTCTCGACTATTTTTTCATTTCCAAGTGTCAATTGAAATACCTTTTCAACCATATTAGATTCCTCCCTATTCTTTTTTATTTACATTATCACAACCTCATATATTCTCTCTATGATATAAATCACAATTTTATTAATTTATTATTTATTGATTATGTCAAAATAAAAACCGTAGGAACTTAATACATTCCTACGGTTATAGTATTGCCTATATTTCATTATTATCTTCTATTTAACACTGCATTTACAACAACACCTACTATTGCTGCAAAGCTTAATCCTGATATACTTACTGTTTTTGTTACTGGAATTCCTATGTTTATTCCTGTATAGGTTGGCATAAGTCCTAAGACTAAAACTGTTGCCATAACTATTATATTCTTCACATTAAACTCAACCTTGCTATTCTTTATAGTTTGAACTCCAATTAGGGCTATCATTGAGTATAGCATAAAGCTTATTCCGCCCATAACTGGTACAGGTATAGTCTTTAAAAATCCTCCAACCTTTCCTACAAACCCTAATACCATTGCAAAGGCTGCTGTCATTCTTAAAATTGATGGGTCATAGTTTTTAGTTATTGCAAGTACACCTGTATTTTCTCCGTATGTTGTGTTTGCAGGCCCACCAATTAGCCCTGCCACCATTGTTGCAAGTCCGTCTCCAAGAAGTGTTCTATTAAGTCCTGGATCCTTTATAAAATCCTGTCCTACAACTTCACCATTTGTTGTTATATCTCCTATGTGTTCCATAAACACTGCAAGTACAACTGGTGCTATTATTGCAATTGCTGCTATATCAAACTTTGGAAGAGTGAAGTTTGGCACTGCGAAAAGTGGTGATGTTTTAACTGCTGCTGTATCAACTATTCCTAATCCTACTGATAGGATATACCCAACAGTTACACCTATTATTATTGATAATTGCTTTATAAGTCCTTTACCTAAAACTGTAACTGATACTGCAGTTAAAAGCGTAATTATTGATACTGTATAATTTGTCTTTGCACTGCCATATGCAACTGGAACTAAGTTTAAACCTATTACCATTATCATTGGTCCTACAACCTGTGCAGGAAGTACCCTTCTTATTTTTTCAACTCCTATCTTTTCAACAAGGAAGGATACAAGTACATATATTAAACCTGCTACTACTATTCCACCTTGTGCATATCTTAAGTCTCCATTATATGCTTGTTTTACTGCAAGTATTCCTGGAATAAATGCGAAGGATGAACCTAAGAAAACTGGTACCTTTTTCTTTGTGCAGAAGTGGAAAATCATTGTTCCAAGACCTGCTGAGAAGATTGCAACTGATGGGTCAAGCCCCGTTAGAATTGGAACCAACACAGTTGCTCCAAACATTGCAATTAAGTGTTGAATTGCAAGGATAACCCTCTTTACCTTTTCCCAAGTTGATACCTCTTGAACTCTTAATTCCTTTGCTAAAATTTCTTGCGCCATTATAAAACCTCCTCCTTTTTCAGCCTCTCAGGACTGATTTAAAAGTTTTTAGACATAAAAAAACTTCTTACCTTGCTGGTAAGAAGTTTTGAACGCACTTATATATATAGTATTCCTACGTACTCCTAACATCTTACCAGCCTCACGGGACTGATTTAAAGACCACATTCATTTTCTTAATTATACCACGCTCAATATTATATTGCAACTATTTTTTGAGTGCCACCAGGTGAAATGTGACATTTTCTATATATTGTATTATAAAGGTATAAAAATTACTCCACCTTGTGATAAAAACTATTACATTTTAGACGCATATATCACAAGGAAGGAGTATATAACTTCGACAGAATTTTTATTTCATAATTTAATAATTTGGCAATTTAAACATATGATACTGACTACAGACTAACTATTCTATCAGCTACATCCTTTGCATCCTCTATATCGTGGGTAACAAATATGGAGGTTGTATTTGATTTTTTAAGAATTTCTTTAATTTCATTTCTTATCCTTTTTCTAAGAGCTGCATCTAAATTGCTAAAGGGTTCATCTAACAATAAAAGAGATGGTTTAGGAGCAAGTGCCCTTGCTATTGCTATTCTTTGTTGTTGTCCGCCACTTAACTCGTGTGGATATCTTTTTTTATATTCCTTCATATCCACTAGCTCTAAAACTTCATCTAATATCCGTTTCCTTTCATTTTTATCTACATTCCCAACCCCAAACAAAACATTCTTCTCAACAGTCATATGAGGGAAAAGTGCATAGTCCTGAAACACCATTCCTATTCCTCTTTTTTCAGGCTCAATAAATATGTCTTTATTAAATAAAGTTCTATTATCAACTATAATCTCGCCCATATTGGGTATCTCAAGCCCTGATATAAGCCTAAGTATGGTACTTTTACCACTTCCACTTGGGCCAAGTAATGCAACTATCTCTCCCCTTTCAATCTCTAAATTAAAGTTTTTTATCTGATAATCCTTAGCATTTTTATATTTAAAACTTAAATTTTTTATAACAACATACATAAAATCTACTCCTTATCAACCCTATTTATAAAACTTATTGCAACTATACTAATTAATATAATTATAATTGCTGGAACAGCTGCCTCTTGAAGCATCTCATCTGCTGCATAGTCAAAGGTTCTTGTGGCTAATGTATTAAAATTAAATGGTCTTAAAAGAAGTGTTAAAGGAAGTTCCTTTATAATATCAATAAAAACTAATACAATACTACTTATTATCGCAGGTTTTAACATAGGTATATCTACTTTTAAAAAGGTCTTAAAGGTATTTTTTCCAAGTAGCCTTGAGACCTCAAAAAACTTTTTACCCATTTTTTCATATCCAGACTCTATTGCTTGATATGAAACCCCTAAAAACCTTATAACATAGGCAAAAAAAAGCATAAATATACTAGTTGATAAAACAAGTGTCTTGGAGTTTGGATTTATTATTAAATAAAACCATTTTAAATTTCTATCTATATTAACAAACAAAAGTATCACAGAAATTGCAATAACTGCTGCTGGTATTGAGTATCCTACCATTGTTATTTTTGAAATTATTTTAGAGCTGATGCCTTCATTTATTCTGCAATAATTTCCTATAATCAATGCAATTATTGTTATAACAACTGCTGCTAAAATAGATAGAGCCAATGTATTTAACGACATCTTAATAAAAGACATATTTAAAACCCTTTTATATGTTAAAGATGCAAAACAAGTAAGCTGCAAAGTTGGAATTAGAAATGATAATAAAAATATTATTGTAAAAAAGCCTACAACTAAATTCCTTTTAACACCTGTTAGTCTCTTTCTTGAAACAGGTTTTATTTTAGTATTACTATAACTATATTTTCTTCTTCCCCTCATAAACTTTTCAAATAAAATTACAAATACAACACCAACCATAAGTATTGCTGCAATTCTAACCGAAGACTCAACATCTCCAAGGGAAAACCATGTTTTAAATATTGCTGTTGTAAATGTCTGAACTCCAAAATATGAAACAACACCATAGTCACTTAATACCTCAAGTGCCACAAGTGTAGCACCACTTACTATAGCAACCCTTGATATAGGTACTATAACTTTAAAAAATATTGATACATTTCCCTTTCCAAGAAGTCTTGCACTTTCCACAAGTGTTGCCGACTGTTTTTCTAAAAAGGATTTTGTAATTAAATAGACATATGGAAATAAAAATATAGTTAATATAAATATAGCTCCTTTAAGGGACATTATATTAAAGTATTTTTGATTAACCACAATATCAAATCTATTTCGAAGTGTAGACTGTATTATACCTGTATAACTTAAAAGTCCATTGTATGTGTAGGCACCTATATAGGGTGGTATAGCCATAGGAAGCACTAACACCCATTTAAAAAATCTTCTAAGGGGGAATTCATAAAATGTTACAAAGTAGGCAGATAAAACACCAATAATAGTTGTAAATAAAACAACTGCAACAGTGAGTTTTACACTATCTGTGATATATGCCTTCAGCATATACTGTTTAATATGAGCCCAGTTTTCATTTGCAGGTTTTATTAAGTTTAGAACTATTTCTATACTTGGTAATAAAATCAATATTACCATCACATACGTTATTAAAGACCATCCATTAAAATGCTTTTTAAATTTTACCTTTTGCATATCCAACACCCTTTTTATAAATTAAGGCCCTAAATTAGGGCCTTTATATTACTTCCAACCAACTTCATTGAATATCTCAACAGCGTGTTTGTTATGTTCTCCAAGCTTTGATATTTCAATATTTTGTCTCTTGAAATCTCCCAAGATTTTAACAGCTCTGCTGCTTCAACCTTTGGATTTGCTGGATATTCATAATTTGCTTCTGCAAATTGTTTTTGAGCTTCTTCTGAAGTTAAAAATTCAATTAGCTTTATTGCATTTTCCTTATTTTTTGAAGCCTTTGTTAATCCTGCACCACTTATGTTTATATGTGTTCCTGTAGTTTGCTGATTTGGGAAAAACACTCCAACCTTCTTTGCTGCATTAACCTCCTCTTGGTCTTGTGAATTTAACATTTTTCCAATGTAGTATGTGTTTACAATAGCAACATCTCCAACACCTGCTGCAACTGCCTTAACTTGGTCTCTATCGTTTCCTTGTGGTTCTCTTGCAAAGTTTTGAACAAGTCCCTTTGCCCATTCCTTAGCCTTTTCTTTTCCATTTATCTCTATCATTGAAGCAAGTAATGATTGATTATATATGTTTGTTGATGACCTTGTTAAAACCTTTCCCTTCCACTTTGCATCAGTTAATGCTTCATAAGTTGAAAGGTCGCTTGGATTTACCCTATCCTTTGCATAAACTATAACTCTTGCTCTAACTGTAAGTGCAGTCCAAGTGTTATCCTTATCTCTTAAATTTTGTGGAATATTATTGTTAACTATATCTGAATTAAAAGATTGTAAAAGCCCCTGTTCCTTTGCCTTATGTAGTCTTCCTGCATCTGCTGTAATTAATATGTCTGCCTGAGTATCTTGTCCTTCTCTTGAAAGCCTTTCTATAAGTTCATCTGATTTACCTTCAACTACATTAACCTTTATACCTGTCTTTTTAGTGAATTCTTCGTAAAGTTTTTTGTCTGTATCATAATGTCTGTCTGAATATACATTTACAACCTGTTCCTTTTGTTGTGCTGGTGCTTTTTCTCCAGTAGTCTTTGCACAACCTGCAAATATTGATGCTGATAGTAATAGCGCTGATGTTATTGAAAGTAATTTGATCTTCTTGTTCATATTGAACCTCCTTATTGAAATTATATTTTATTTGAGAACAATTATCAATTTCATTATATGGGACATATTTAAAGTTGTCAATATGAAATTATAAAAAAATACCTAAGAAAAATATGGTATCTGTTTATTGAGTACACCATATTTCCTTAGGTATAATATTACATATTTTGGATAATGTCACATTTCACCTGGGTGGCACTTTTTTAGCACCATAGGTTGTTATAGTCTATACCTGTTAGCTCTTTGCATATTTTTCTAGTCTCCTCTTTTGCATCCTCCTTCTTTCCACCCTTTTTTAATCTTTCTATTTCGTTTTGAAGTATTTTGTGTCGCTCTTGTGTCATAGCGTATTTGCTTGCAAAGTATAAGGTTAGTAGTATAAATATTATTGGAACGATGCTAAATAGTACTTTTATACCAATTATTGTTGATGGTGACTGTTCTACAAGTTCTCCAACTACAGCAGGCCTCTTATAACCAATAATTTGAAGCATAAATCCAATAAAAGCAATAGTTATACCATTGGCAAGCTTTCTTAAGAGGGTTGCCATTCCTGCATAAACGCCTTCTCTTCTCTTTTTGGTTATTATTTCATCTACATCTGCAATTTCAGGAAGAATTGACCAAGGAACTAATACTGATACAGATGTTCCAAACCCACTTAAAGCTGCAACTAAATATACTAAAAACTTTGGTGAAGATGGGTTTAAGAAAATTGAAGTTATAAGTGCAATTATCCACATTGTAAATCCAAACTTTAAAGGTGTAGTTTTTGTGTATTTCTTTGCAACCTTTATATTTATTGGCATAACAATTAGTTGAGTTACTAAGAGAGTTCCAAGTACAATCGGAAATTCACTTGGTCTTTTGATACAGCTTGTTAGGTAATATATAAACAATGTCGTTAGGAAATCAACTGCAGTTTGGCAGCTTATGAATATACCAGAATATATTCTAAAGGATCTATTTCTAAAAACCTGCATAAGCTCCTTAAAAGGGTTTTCATTACTAACAAGGTGTTCTTTTTCCTCATAAGTTCCTTTAAATACAATAAACCAAGGAAGTGAATAAAGCACTGCAAAGGCTATACCCATAACCATATAACCTGTTTTAACACTTGTACCAAAGCTATTTACTATTATTTTAGGAACAACTCCTGCAAGTATTGCTGAGGTAATTGAAAAAATAAGCCTTACTCCTGTGTATGAGGTTCTTTCTTGATAGTCCTTAACCATTTCTGGAAGAATTGAGTTGTATGGTATCATAACCATTGTAAAGGCAGTATTAAAAAGTAGATACACAAATAGATAATAAGCAAAGAGGTAGTTTTTATTTATTCCAAAGGAATACCACATCAGAGAAAAACTTATGAAGATAGGAAGTGAACCAAATAAAAAGTATACTCTTCTTCTGCCATACTTAGATTTTGTTCTGTCTGATAAAACACCCATAAGTGGATCAGATACTGCATCCCAAATCTTTCCTATAAGCATTATAATTCCTGCAAGGGCTGGATTTATGAGTTCAACATCTGTTAAATAGTTTAAAAATAAAAGGCTTATTAATAAAAATGCTCCTCCACCAAATATATCCCCACAACCATACATCAACTTCCTTTTAAAATCTTTTTCCATAATCCCCCTCCTAAAACGTTTTCTATTGGCCACAAAATTAATCTATTTAAATGTACTTACATAATTAGACCCATATAAAATTTTGATTTTACAAGTGAAACAATCTAAAGTTTCATTCTCCTACTTATAAAATCAAAAGACGGTAACCCATTAATTACCGTCTTTACTTAAATGTCTTATTTAATTAATATGCTTAATCCTGATATAAATAGAAGAATATATGTTATCCTCATAAAAACATTTTGATCCATTTTTTTATAAAGCACTTCTCCTAAGGTCATACCAAACCCAAGTGCCATTATGCTTGGTATTAAAAATCCCATAACCTCTCTATTAAACTGTCCTGATGTAATTCCTTTTATTAATATTAGTCCATTTAATATAATCCAAACTAAAGATAACGTTGCCCTAAAGGTTGCCTTATCCTTTAATTTGTATGTTGCATATATAACAACAAGAGGGCCTCCAACAACAAACATTCCGTGTATTATACCTGCAAGTAAAAGTATTGCCGATGATACTATTTTGCTTTTAATTTGGGTTTTGTTCTTTTGTAAAACACCCCTAAGCGAAACAAATAGTATAAATATACCTAAAATCTTTAAAAGGATAGTCGGACTATACATTGAATATATTTTCATACCAATAAAAAGACCTATTAGCATAAGAATAATTATCTTTAAAAATTCTCCCCAGCATATGTCTTTATAGGACCTTGCAACTATCCATATCGATGCAAGCATACCTAAAAGGTTTAATATCTGCTTTGAATTATCAATGCCTATTAATAAAATGGAAAAGGGCATTGCAAGTATAGTACCTGCAAACCCTGTAATTCCTTGAATTGTATTGCTTATTAGTATGATTAAAAATAAAAGTATAAGTTTAGCTGCCATAATCATCCTTAACCATCTCTTTAAATAGTTTTGTTACTTCTTCAAATAAATCTCTATACTCTGAAGACCTTCTATAAAATACAGCTGGTTTTCCAAAGGGAACATCCACTTCAACGTATCCACCCCTAAACTCTTGTCCTGTTGGCATATGTATCCACTCATCTTGGGGCAAATATACACTCCATCTGCTCACTCCTTCTTTATATACAGGTGCAACTAATATATCTTTTCCATACATATATTGGTATTGAATATCATAGGTATTTTTATCATCCTCATAGTGCATAAATAGTGGCCTTTGAACTGGTATTCCCTCTTCTGTATTTTGTTTTACTAAATCCTTTAGGTATGGTGAAAGCTTTACATATACACTTGTCATAAGTGCTAAATGCTCTAATGCACCGTCATCATCATAAACTTGGAAGTTTTCATCTGGTCTGTTGCCTTCGTGGGTTCTCATAACAGGAGTAAAGGCTGCCATCTCGGCCCATCTTAAGAAAAGTTCCTTTGTTCTTTTAAGGCCAAATAATGATGTATATCCACCTATATCACTATGATGCAGACCATTTCCCATCATTCCGCTTGATAGTGCACCTGGTATTACAGATGCAAGTCCATCGTGAATAGAAAAATCTACGCTTTGGTCTCCTGCCCAAAGTAATGTGCAGTATCTTTGAACACCTGTAAAACCAGCCCTCATAAAGAATAGAATTTCACCTAATTTACCTGTTTCCTTAAGTGCCTCGTAGTTGCACCTTGCCCATATTGTTGGCCAAGCATTGTGCATAATCTCAGCAGATACTCCATTGTATAGTTTACAATCAGTTGGGAGGTATTCACCAAAATCCGCCATCCAGCCATCTAATCCAAATTCAATAAGGTTCTTCTTTATCACGGCCTTATACCATTCGAAGGCCTCAGGCTTTGTAAAATCAACTATTCCACAATAAAACTCTCCAAAATCCACAAGATAGTCCTCACCGTTTAGTTTTGTTGCCAAATATCCCTTTTCATATGCTTCTTTATAAAGGTCTCCTTCTTTTATTAAATATGGATTTATATATCCTAAAAATCTTATGCCCTTGTCCTTAAGTTCCCATATCTTCTTATCCAATTCAGGATACATTTGAGGGTTCCATTTCCAGTTCCAGAATAATCTCTTTCCAAAGGAGGTTATTTTTCTTCCCTGCCAGTCCTGACACCAAAGCCCGCTTAACTTGACTCCCTTTTCTAACGCTTTATTCATTTTTTCTAAGGCCCTATCTGTTCCTCCTTGAACTCCTAAAATTAGTCCATTATAAACCCATTCTGGTAAAAGGGGCTGTCTTCCAAAGAAACTACTTATTTTTGATACCAATTCTATAAATGTTTCTGCCGTCTCAAACATAATGTATTTTGGTATACTCCAAACTTCAAGTTCGTGATAATATTTATTTTTAAAATTAAAATCCATATATGCACTGCTTTCAAGATGACAGTAGTATTTCCTCGTTGAAACAAACGTTGGCTGAGGGTAATTTGTATTGTAGTAGTCTCCTCCTGCCTTTCCCATTACATCTGCCATCCAGGTAATATATGTGCTTTTATCTCGTCCGACCCCAGGTTCTGATGTCCAAAGGGGGAAGTTTCTCCCCCTAAGGTTAAAGTAGGACATCTGTTCCCCACAGCCGTAAACCTTTTCATCCTCATCGGCATCAATTCTAATCCAGTATCTATTTATAGTGCCTGTGCTTCTTTCAAATTCAATGTAGAGCCTATCTTCCATCTCTTTTACACATAGGCTTAAGCTGTAACCATCATTGCTATATAAATCTATATATACCTTTTCACTGTCTTTTTTTATATTAAAATGTTTTAGGGGTACTCTTGAAATCTTATAATCTTGTATTTTGAAATTTCCTCTATACATCTCTATTTCTGCCTCACCATATCCTACATAAAAGGCAGGTTTAGAGAAGGTATGAGTTAGTAGGTTTCTGCCATTATACTCTATTAAAAATCCTTCTTTATTTTCCTGAACCTTGAATGTCATAAAATTCACCCCACATTATGCCTTAACGGATTCTCCAGTTACATTCTTTACATAACCTGCATATTTCTTATTCCATCTGTCTAAACTCAACTTAATTAATATTAGTGCAACTACTGTTACAATAAGTAGTGCTGTCCAGAATGTTGAACCTATTCCATTAACAATACTATATTTTTAATTCATAATTCATACCAACAAGCCCTCTGTGGGCTCCCCTGTTTATTAAATCCTGCCTATCCCCGTGTGCTATTATCCATTTATTTTTCATAAAAAGCAGTCTCTCTTCTCCTACCCCCTCTCCAAATTTTGTTATTGGTGTGTTTGTTCCTTTTGGCAAAATTACAACACACTTAAAACCATCGTCACTAACCCTGCAGGGTGCAAAGTGCATTGTAGTTGAATATATCTCTACTGCCGTACCCTTTGGTAGATAAAATGCCTTTACATTGCGTGTGTCTAAATTCAGCCCATCCATATCAAAAACCCTTGAAAGAAATAGCACCAAATCAGTTACTGCTACGTTTACCTCGCTTCCCTTATGGTATTCAAGGGCATTTAGCCTTGAGTTATTTCCATTGCAGTAACCTATTTGTATATCCATAAAACCATATACACCCTCTTGTATTTTATCCTTTATATTTAAAACCTCCATCTCCTCACAGGAGGCTACGTATATATTTCCTTCACTTGGAACGGAGGTTTTTTCATCCATATACCTAATAACCTCGCTAAAATCATACCCCTCTAAAACTCTACCATATTCCTTAAATTCTTTATCATAGACACTATATATATTAAAATCGTTTTTATTCTTTAACTCATATAACATATTATCCCCTCACTCTATAACTTCAAAGCCTTGAAGATTAGCAAACTTTTTAAATACATCAACATAATCTCCATAAACCATTGCAACGTGGTGTGCTATTCCCTTTGATGTAACTGTATTTAAAATATCCTTTATATGTTTATCAAATTTAACCTTTGCATATGTTCCCTTAAGTTCCTTCTCCATTGGGATAGCCTGTCCTCTTTCTACAAATACCCTTGTCTTACCTCTTGCAGAATCTATACGCATTATGGTTATTTCACCTGACTTCATTACAAAATCTGCTGTTACTCCCTTTCCTCCTGCAAAGTATGTATCAAGGCTTCTTACACTCTTTCCATCCCAAAGCCCTGCTGGTGCCACCCCACAGTGCCACATAAGTGCATAATCTTCTTCTAAATTCACCTGTGAAAGGTCTGCTAAGAAGGGTTTATCTCCTCCTGCCGCCTTTATTGCATACATAGAAAGTGCTGCTTCAACATCTCCCTCACAGGCTGTTATATATCCCATATCTTGAAGTATGGACATTGCTGCACAGGGTGAAATTCCATAGGTCGCTGCAAACTCTGGCCAGCACCTCACAGCAATTGCATCTAAGCTATTGTTACTCATAAACTTCTTTGCCGACTCAACAAGATATGCAACCTTTTTAACCTGTTCCTCTGTAACACCTGAACAATCAAATATATCCTTTACGTTTTCGATAGCATCTTCAAGCTCTTCTTTATCTACCTTATTTGAATACATATCAGCAATTTCATAGTGATCTACTAAAACCCCTGTATTTTTATAGGTTGAAAGAGGTTCTGTTCCTAAGTTAAAAAATCCGTGGGCATTATAACCTACCAACCCTATATGTGAACTTTCAAGAGATTTCTTCATCCTAAGTGCATCTATCCACTTACTATCTATTGTATCAGATACTATACACATAAAATTGTCACATCCTGACTTGTATAAATTTGATGCATTTAAATTTACACCGCAAACTGAATTTAGCCTTATTTTTCCTCCATTATATGGAAGTTCATTGAATGCCCAAAGCAGGATAGGTTTCCTTATTTCTTTATTTAAAATAAGTGCTAAGTGTCCAAGATGGAAGGTTCCACTTATTATTACAAGCCCATCTACTCCAAAGGATGATATTCTCTGTGCTGCTTTTTTTGCATCCTCTATTTCTATAACCAAATCCTCTATAAAACACCATTCAACATTTTCTATTTTCTTTAAATCCTCCATCTTTCCTTTATAAATTTCAAAGGCTGCATTATAATCAAAGGTTTTTCTTGCAAGACAAACAACGCCTATTTTTACATTATGCTTCATTTTCCTCACCGTCCCCCACTTCATTTGATACAATTAAATAAGTTGCTGAAAAATCCTTATCAGAATAATTTTCTACAGCCCTATCATAGATATCCTTTACAAGATTAAATCCTTTTAGATTAAGACCTAAATTCTTCATCATATTAAAGGCAATATTTACGTCCTTATGCATATTCGCAACCGAAAAGGCTGTTGTAAAATCCTTATTTATAATCGCCTTATGCTTTGTATCTAAATAAAAGTTTTGTCCACCCCCATAGGAAATAGCATCAACCACATCATTTAAGTTCATTCCAAGGCTCTTTGCAAAAACAAACATTTCATTTACGCTATTTTGTATCTGAGCAACCAACATATTGTGAATTATTTTCATATTAAGCCCCATTCCATTGCTACCAAGATATATAATATTACTTCCCATACAGCTAAGATAATGTTTTACCCGCTCATAAGCCTCTTTGTCTCCGCCTACATATATACCTAAAGTACCTGAAATTGCAGCTGCCTTTGATTTTACAACCGGTGCATCAAGCATAACTGCCCCTTTGTTTTGTACTTCCTTTGCAATCTCCATTGATACATCTGGCTCGATTGTGCTCATATCAACCCAAATTTGTCCTTCTCTTAAATGAGGAATAAGTTCCTTTGCTACCATTCTTACGTGTTCACTCTTTGGAACCATAGAAAAAATTACATCACAGTTTTTGGCTATATACTCAATACCTTGTGCTGCTTTTGCACCCTTGTCTACAAGCTTTTCAATTTTAGATTTATCAACATCATATACATAAACTGTTTGTCCACTCTTTTTAATTAGATTTTCACTCATTGACTCTCCCATTATCCCCAGCCCAATAAAACCTATACTCAAGCTTATTCCCCCTTTTCTGTGTTGTCCCAAGCATCCTTAAATATGTTTAATCCATAATCTGTAAATGGGTGATAGAAGCTTTCTTTATAGACTGCAAAACCACAGGTTACTATATCTGCTCCCATCTTTGCTGCATCGACTATTTGTTTACCATTTCTTACTGCTGCAACAATAATCTCTGTTTTAAAATTGAAGTTTCTATAAATATCCACTATATCTTTAATATACTGAAATGTATCTTCGCCTGAACTTTCCTTCCAACCTATAAATGGAGAAACAAATTTTGCACCTATTCTTCCAGCTTGAATTGCCTGTGATGGAGTAAAGACTAATGTAACGTTTGTTCTAATTCCCATCTCCTCAAGGCTCTTTGCTGCAATAAGTCCTTGTTCTGTACAAGGGATTTTTATAACAAAGTTTTTACTAAATTTTGCAATCCCTTTAGCCTCCTCTATCATTTCCTTTGAATCTATAATATGCGGATTTATTTCAACTGATATAGGGAAGTCCTTGCCTTCAAATTCCTCTGCAAGTTCCTTTATAACTGTTAAAAATGGTTTTCCACTTGCCTGTATGTGCCTTGGATTTGTGGTAACACCGTCTATCCCCCAATTTTTATAGGCATATCTTATTTCCTCTATCTTTGCACTGTCTAAAAAGTATTTCATAACAACCCCTCCAATTGATTAATTATGTTAATTAATTAATTCTATTATAAATTATATTTCTATACTCTTCAATAATATTCTCAATTTTCTTGAAATTTTAATTAATAAAAAAAGTAGGTACTTTATAGATACCCACCATTAGATATAAATCTATCTACAACTATTGATATTGGCCCTATTTTTTCTAATTGTCCATTATTTTGGCTTCTCTGCAGTTTTTCTATTACTGCATCATCCTTTATCTTCTCTACAAAAATATTTTTTATCTTTTCTATTATTATGTCCTTTTCAAACATAGAACCATAAAGGATTATTCTGCTTGGATCAAGTAAACTTATATAATTTTCAAGGGATAAGCAGAAATAATATAGGGCTTCATCAACTATTTCTACAACTAAATCATCCTTTAATTCATATGCCATCAACACAGTATCCTTGTTTATATCATTAATATTTCCCGATGTTATTTCATATAAAATTGGAGTATTATCTTTACTATATATTTTTTGTAGTCTATCACCTACGGCCCACATTGACGCTATTGTTTCAAGACAACCTTGTTTTCCACATCTACACTCTAAACCATCAGGATAAACTATTGTATGCCCTATTTCTCCAGCTTTGTTATTGTTACCTGAATATATCTTATTATCTATTATTATAGCCGAACCCACTCCAAATCCATATTTTATAAATAGTAGGCTCTCATTATTGCTGTTATACTTTGAAGATAATATTTCACCCAAAGCAAGTGTCCTTACATTATTATCAATATACACCTTCATATTAAGTCTCTTTTCTAATTCTTCCTTTATAGGTACATTTTTTTCTATTATTCCAAAGGAATTTTTACTAACCCCTAAAGTAGAATCAACTTCTCCAATGACTCCAACACCTACACCTAATATATCTTTTCTTTCTATTGAATTTCTATTTAAAATTATACTTATGCCATCTTTTATAATTTCTATTACTTTTCTATACCCAACACCTTTTTGAACAGGAACTCTATATACATCAACTATATCCAAATTAAGTCTTCCTAATGTTATTATTATATCTGGCTGCTCAATACAAACCCCTATTACATATTTGTATTTATAGTTTATATCTATATTTATTTCCTTTCTACCTGCTCTTTTTGTATCCTCAACCTCACCAGTTTCCACAATTAAACCCTCTTCTATCATTTCCTTTACATTAACAGTAATTGCAGCCGACGTTAATCCAATAAGTTCTGCTATTTTCTTCCTTGACATTTGCCCATTATTGTATAAAATCTTTAGGATTTCACCCCTATTTATAATTTTTATACTCTCCATATTTCTCCCCTTTATGTCCATAGCTCTCCTCCCCTATAAGTCAATTCATTGAATAAAAAATGTCACATTTCACATGGGTGGGAAACCTCCGAAAAAATCAAATCATTTTCAAAAGTATACTATATATAGCAGCACAAATTATCTCTTATACACTATATATAGTGGTGACATTTTTTAAGGTATCATTTTTTCGGAGCTCTTGGTGGCACT
>NZ_AXAA01000029.1:0-25630 GCF_000472625.1 Caloramator sp. ALD01 | reverse complement strand
AACTGCATCATAGGCTTTTCTTCCTCTGTTTTCACTATATTTTTCTTTTACGATATCATATACAAAAGAAAAATCAATAATTGAATCTATTTTAACAAGAAGATGATCTTTAGGTACTAATTTTTCATATATCATATTTGTCATAATATCAATTTGTTGATTGTTCTTATTAAACATAAAAGACCTCCGAAAAAATATTTATGCATATTTATTATACCATAATATTTTTTCGGAGCTCTTGGTGGCACTTTTATCTTGCTAATTCATATATGGCATTTGCATAAATCTTTGCACAGGCTATTAGGTCGTCTATAGATATGTATTCATTTGCCTGGTGTACCACATCCTCACACCCAGGGAAAAGTGGTCCAAAGGCAACTGTGTTTGCCATCTCCTTTGCATATGTTCCGCCACCTATTGCAATAGGCTCACATCTTTGTCCCACATAATCCTCATATACCTTCATGAGCTTCTTTATAAGCTCGTGCTCCTTTGAAAAATATAGCGGTGCCTGATGCTCAAAATTTTCAACCCTAATTCCGTATTCCTTTATCCTCTCGTTAAATGGATTCATCATATCCTCAAGCCTGTATGTAACTGGATATCTTAAATTAAGTCCAACCCTTACTCCCTTTTCATTTAAATCAATTGTTCCAAGATTAAATGACAGCTTTCCTGAAGGCTCATCCTCTAAATAAACCCCAAAACTTCTTCCATCTGTTTCAAAACCAACATACTTATTTAAAAAGCTAATAAAATCCTTTACATCACTATCATCTAAATTCAATTTTCCTAATAGACTCATCATCTTCATAATAGCATTTTCCCCAAGCTGAGGTGTACTTCCGTGTGCAGATACACCATAGACCTTTATAACTATGCCTTTTGCATCTACTTCAAATTCAATCTTGTCCTCTGTCTCCTCCATATGTTTAAAAATAATGGACTTAATATATTCTACATCCCCAACAAGCTTTGCCTCACAATAGTCTGGTACCATATTCACCCTCTGTCCGCCCTTTACATACTCTATCTTTATATTTTTAGGCTCCCTATTAAAATCCTTCACAATATCAAAAACTGTTAGCCCCTTCTCACCAAAAATAAGAGGGAATTCAGCATCTGGTGTAAATCCTAAAACAGGAGGCTTTTCAAACCTATTGTAATACTCGATATCCTTTGAGCCTGTCTCTTCATTTGTTCCAAATATTATCCTAACTCTTCTATCAAGCTTTAATCCTAACTCCTTTATCGCATATAGCCCATAAAGTGCAGCAATAATTGGTCCCTTATCATCCATAGTTCCTCTTGCATATATCTTACCATCGTGTATCTCTGCTCCATAAGGTGGATACTTCCATCCATCCCCTTCTGGTACCACATCAAGATGTCCAAGAACCGCAACATAGTCCTCCCCTACACCATATTCTGCATACCCAACATACCCATCAAGATTTACTGTCTTAAACCCAAGCCTCTTTGATAACTCTAATGCATAGTTTAGAGCCTCATCAACGCCTTCCCCAAAGGGCTTCCACTCCTTCGCTTCTCCCTCAACACTTCTTATTCTGCAAATCTCCTGCGTACTCTTTACAATCTCATCCTTAAGCTCGTCAATTTTACTAAAAAGCTTCTCCATAATGGCACCTCCTATATAAGTGCCACCCAGGTGAAATGTGACATTTCCCATATTTTAGTCACAACACACAGGGTGGCTTATAATCTTTTTATTTACGTCTCTTTTTTATCATTTTAACTGCATCCTGAAGCTCTTCCATTTTTAATAAATATGCACAGGCAACATAGACTATTACACCAAGTCCAATAGATACTCCAACATTAATTAACTGTGCAAGCTTTGATGCATTACCTAAAACCTTATCAATACCAAAGCTTGTCAAATAAACAACTATACCCATTGCTACAGAAGAAATAATTGACTTTGATAGAGATACTAAAACCTCTCTTGTTTTAAGTCCATTTACCTTCTTACCAAGAATTCTATATAAAACTATCATTTGAAGAACTGCAGCAAGTGAATTTGAAAGTGCAATTCCTCCTATCGCAAGGCTACTAAACTTTACAAATAGTAAATTTAAAGTAATATTGAATAAAACTATACCTGCACCAATCTTAACAGGTGTTTTTGTATCCTGCATTGAATAAAATGATCTTATTAATACTGGAATTGCACATTGTCCTAAAATACCTATCGCATAGAAAACAAGTGCAAAAGCTGTAACCAAAACGTCCTGTTCAGTAAACTTTCCTGTCTTAAATAGAAGTCTTACTATCGGCTTATTCAAAACCATAAGACCAACAGATGCAGGAATTGTAATAAATATCAAAGTTCTTAAGCCCTGTGATATAACTGCCTTATATTCATCATACTCTTTTCTTGCAATATGGGCATTTAATATTGGAAACACGGCTGTTGAAACACTGGCACCAAATATACCAACTGGAAGCATCATTATTCTCTGTGCATATCTTAAACCTGTTATACTTCCTTGGTCTAAGATAGATGCTATATTTTGATTTACAACAAGATTTATTCTTGTAATAGCAAGCCCTAATATTGCAGGCCCCATAAGCCTAATCATTCTCTTATAACTTTCATTTTGAGTATTAAGTTCAAGCCTAAATCTCTTTCCTACTTTAATAAAATTAGGTATTTGAACACCAAAATTTAAAAACGCCCCAAATATAACACCAGCTGCAAGCCCAAATATTCCAAACTTGCCACCAAGAATTATAGCCCCAAGTATTATACCAACATTATACATAACAGGGCCAAGAGCCGGTGCCGTAAATATCTTATATGAATTTAATACACCCATTGAAAGCCCTGCACAAACAGCAAAGCTAACCGAAACTGTCATAAATCGAGTAAGTTTTACTGTCAGTGCATAGGTTGCAGGATCCTTTGCATTTCCAATTGCTACAAGTGGAATTAGATATTTCGCAAAAGCATAATATAAAATATTAAATATTACAATAAATATTAGGGCAACTGTTATAAACGTATTTGCCGCCTTCCAAGCCCCCTCCTCATCATCCTTTGCAAGGTGCTGGTTAAACACAGGCATAAAACCAGAACTTAAAGCCCCCACAACCAAAAGGTCATACATTACATCAGGAATTGTAAAGGCCGCAAAAAAGGCATCTGTAACAGAATTTCTACCAAACACCTTTGCAATAGTCATTTCTTTAATGAACCCCAGTATTCTAGATATTAAATTAATAATCATTAATAAGATAGTTGTTTTTTTAATATTATTTGTTTTTGACATTTTTGCCCCTCTTTCTAATCATTAGTATTTTATTTACATATATAATCTTGTCAACAAAACCTATGATTACTTATAAATATATAACATAATTTCTAACAGATATTAATTGTTCTATAATAATTCATATGTTATTTTTTCTCTCTATCAAATACTGGTAATAAAATACTTAAAAACATTATTGCAAGAATTACAGCATTATCAATTATATAAAAAGGGTTATTAGTTTTATTTATACTAATTATTGGAATTAAACTTATTGTAAATCCCAGGGTTTGAATACCAGTATGTCCAAACTTAATATCTGGATATCTAAAACTATAAATAAGAATACTCAAACATGAACCTAAAATAGTTATTGAAAAAATAAGAGTAATATAGTCATTAAATAAAATCGACACTGAAAATAGAATTAAAGTTATAAAAATACTGATTCCATAAATAATGTTCTCCATATTTTTTTTGAATTCTATAATATAAAGTATACTAATAACCCATAATACTGTAAGTAAAACACCATAGTAATCAATATTTAAAATTGCATTTTCAATTAAATGTGTAACTCCTATTTTTTTGATCCTAATATCAAATAATAGCAAAGTAAGGACCACTGAAAATTGAATAAGTAATTTTGTTATAAACCTTAATTTTTTAACATCATCAATAATTCCCATAACCAAAATAATAGTAGTTCCTAAAACAATTCCATATACATATTTATCTACCTTATTCGTAAATAATAATATAATCAGAAAGTTTGTATAAACTGACATCCCTACCATTCCTTGCTTTAGAATTTGAACTATTTGCATTTCATCAGAAAAGTTTTTAAAACTTAAATAATTGATAATTCTTTTAACAATAAACAAAAAAAGCAAATTGAATATAAAAGAAAAAATAAATATATTAAAATAAAGCATTATTTCACCTCTTTAAGCCATATCCATCTTTAAAAATACAATTAGATAGGGCTAAAATTAAAAATGAAAAAATGCCAGCAGATGCACTAAATAATACATGTCCTGCTAAAAATGATGAACCAAAACCAATAAATAATGAGACAAACATACTAATATACAATAAATCTTTCCTATAAGCAAAAGAACTTAAAATAAACAACACGCCATTTTTAATTATTGAATACATCATAATTATAAATCCTACAATTCCATAAAATAACCATACATCAACAAAGTCCATTTCAATGTTTTCCATTTTTGAAGATCTACTCAAACCAAACAATTTTCTTAAAATATTTGTATTTTTATACTCATCAAATGCACTATTAAATTTATCATTTCTTGAATTTAAAACATAAGAATACATTTCGTTATTTGTTCTTTCTTTAATAGCTTCCTGTCTTTCAATTGTACTTCCAATAATATTAGTATTTTTGTAAAATTTAACTGCTTGTGAAAACAAAACAAATACTACAACAGATAATAACATTATAGTTATAAAACGTTTTAAAAGATTAATATTTTTAATTAAAAACGTAAATGAAATAAACACTAAAAAGGAAAATAAAATTGAAAGTAATGCAACCCTTGTACCAATAACTGTTAATGCCAACATTATTATTAAATTATAAATAACCAAATCTTTTTTATAATTATTATCACTAAGTATTAAATATAAACTTAATGGATATACAACTGCTACTATTGCTGTTAAATCATTTCCAGCATAGAAAAAACCCTTGCTTAAATTACTATAGGAATATGTTTTATATCCAACACCAAAGATAAACGACATAACTACTATAATTGAATAAATAAAAGCAGATAACGTTAAATAATAAATAAATTTATTTATTTCTGCCCTTCGTAAATTTTTAAATACTTCTAATCCAATTAGCAAAATAGAAATATTATATAAAAATTTCAAATAATATTGAATTTCTTTAAATAAATTGATGTTAATTCCACTAAAATGTTGTACCACTATTGTTATCATAAAAGTGAGCATAAGTATAATATAATATGAAATATTTATTTTATTTTTATATATATAATAAATCATATATAGTAAAAACAAATTTCTAACTATTATCCCTGGTGTAAATCTCGGATCTAAATTAAACGTTTTTAAATACACACCCGTTAATAAATCTAACATAGGATTAAGTAACACTGCTATAAGAAATATTCTTAACATTTTATCTTTATTTGTATTGAACATCTGTCTACCTCCACCCTGCCAAATATTAGTCTCTACCAAATATATCTCTAGTGTAAACTTTTTGTCTTACATCGTATATTTCTTCATTAACTCTATTTGCCACAATAACATCTGACATTTCTTTAAATTTATTTAAATCTCTAACTAATCTTGAATCTAAGAATATATCTTGTTTTATAGAAGGTTCATAAATAATAACGTCAATTCCTTTTTCTCTAATTAACTTTATAATGTCTTGAATCGCAGACTGCCTTATATTATCTGAATTTGTTTTCATTGTAAGCCTATAAATTCCAACTACTTTAGGATTATTTTTTATTATCATATTGGCGATATGTTCTTTTCTTGTCTTATTAGCATTTACAATAGCTTTTATTAAATCGTTTGGCACATCAGTATAATTTGCCAATAGCTGTTTTGTATCCTTTGGTAAACAATAACCACCATATCCAAATGATGGATTATTATAATGATTACCTATTCTTGGGTCAAGGCAAACCCCTTCTATAATTTGTTTTGAATTTAACCCCTTTAACTCTGCAAAAGTATCTAATTCATTAAAAAACGCTACCCTCATTGCTAAATATGTATTTGCAAATAATTTTATTGCCTCGGCTTCAGTAGAATCAGTTAGCAATATAGGTACATCTTTTTTTTCTGCTCCTTCTAACAATAAATTAGCAAATTTTTGTGCTCTCTCTGACTGTTCTCCAACAACTATTCGTGATGGATATAAATTATCATATAATGCCTTTCCTTCTCTTAAAAATTCTGGAGAGAAAATAATATTGTCAATTTTATATTTTTCTCTCATCTTATTAGTAAAACCTACTGGGATTGTAGATTTTATTATCATTAAAGCATTTCTATTTACCTCAAGAACTGATTCAATTGTACTCTCAACAGAATCTGTATTAAAATAATTTTTATCTGGATCATAGTCAGTTGGAGTTGCTATTATAATTATTTCAGCCTCTTTTAATGCTTGATACTTATGAGTAGTAGCTTTTAGATTTAGAGTTTTATTTTTCAAAAAGAATTCTATTTCCTTATCTATAATTGGTGATATTCTATTATTTATTAAATCAACCTTTTCTTCATTAATATCAAGTAAAACAACATCATTTTTTTGAGATAGTAAAACAGCTAATGACAATCCAACATACCCTGCTCCAACAACAGTAATCTTCATATTTAATCACCTCTATAATCATATTTCTCTTATATAATTTAACTAAATTTATTAAATAGAATCAATATAATCAGAAATAAAATCAATTATTACTTGCGTTTTTGAAACATATTTACTTGGTTCAAATTCATTTATTTTATCCACTGCATCTTCTAATTCTTCATAATCATATGCTGATAATATTAAGTTCTGTTCTTTTAATAAATTTACAATTTCTATTTGATGATCATTATTGTGTTCCCCATATTTTTCTAATCTTGGAACACCTATTACTTTTTTACCCTTTTTTACACCTAACATTAATGAACCAGTTCCACCATGGCTAATAATAAAATTTGATTCATCATAATATCTCTCAATTTCTTCATTATTCATAAAATCTATTATCTTAAAATTTTTAGTATTATATTTAGTAAAACCGGCTTGTACAACTACTTCTTCATTTATCTTACCACTTTCTATCAACTTATCAATGTATTCTAATAGTCTATTAAAAGGCATATCAAAAGTACCTAACGTTACAAAAATCATATTAATATATTCCTCCTCCTAAGTATTTAGCTTTAGGATAAAATTTTAATAGTTCAGGCCATTGAACAATAAATAAATCTGCAATTGGATATATTATTTTCCCAGATAAATTTGGTGTTTTTACTTTAGCAAAGCTTTCAATATATATAACTTTTTTGCCAAATAATTTAGCAATATAGCACATAGGTACAGCTGTGTGTGCACCTGTAGTAATTACTACATCTGGCTTTTCTCTTAAAAAAATACGCATAGACTTGAATATATTCTTTAACATTATAAAGATATATTTAAGCCCATTATTTCTACCACCTGGTAATAAAAAACTAACTTTGTATTTTTCTTTTAATTTTTCATTGTAAGGTAATGCCTCAGTTACTAAATGATACTCATATTTATCAAATAAAGGTTTTAAATTTAACAATTGTGCTAAATGTCCTCCACTTGAAGATATTAATAATACTTTCTTTTTTTTCATAATACTACTCCTTTGCTATCTTATCTATTTCGTTTACAAAAGACTTAATTACCAAATTTGAATCATATTCCATTGCAGTTTTATATGCATTCTCTATTATCCTCTTTTTTTCTTCTTCAGATAAATTTATATAATTCTCGATGATATTAACAAAATTACTTACATCATCAACATTGGCTAAATACCCATTTATACCATTCTTAATATATGTTTGTATTCCTCCTATTTTAGACCCTACAACAGGAGTTTTACAAGACATTGCTTCTAAACCAACAAGCCCAAGACTTTCCTCTAATCTTGTAGGAAATACAAAAATATCAAATAAGTTAAAATAGTAACTAATCTCTTTTTGGGACAGTCCACCTAAATACTCTATATTATTTTCTAAACCATAATCTTTAATCATTTGTATGCATTTATTTTTATCTTTTCCTTCTCCTATAATAATACCTTTAACAAATAAATCTGTATGTTTTTGCTGTAATTCCTTAATTATTTTTATAAATATATCCCACCCTTTGCCATACTCTATTCTAGATACATATCCTAATACTAAATTTTCTTGTTTACTTTTTTTATTAACCGTACTTATTGGTTTGAATACTGTCATATCTATTCCACCAGATGGATAAACTACTATTTTGTCATCAGTAATTTTAAATTTATTTTTAACAACATCCTTAAAATATTCTGATGGTACAACTATTTTATCACATATTCTAACTAATGGATAACTAAATATTGATAATATCTTAGCTATTTTACCTCTTATAATAACATCCGAACCATGAACATTTAGTATTAAAGGTTTTCTTGTTATAATTTTTAAAATTATAACAGGCAGAGCACTATGACTTATAAAGTGGACATATATCAAATCAAATAAATCCTTATTAAAAATCCCCTTTAAGATGTTCATATAAAAATTAAAATATGTTTTTGCTTTTTTAATTGATTTTTGATTTGGTTCAGTAATCACTGCTTTCATTGTAAATTTATATCCGTTATCTTGTAAAACGTTTTCAGTGTTTTTTACAAATATTCCGAAATATGGATGTTCATTATCTGGATACATATTTGAAATTAAAAAGAACCTTCGTTTTAAAGTATGTGTATTCAATCAAATCACCTTTCCAGTAAACCTAATTTTTCATAAAATTAATTAATACCTATAGCAAAATTCATTTAACTTATCCTCTATTAATCTAATTTCATCACTAAATTCAATATTTTTTTCCCATAGCTTTGTATTTTTAATTGATATATTAGGATTAAAATACTGCTGTTTTTTAGTGTGTTTTGAAGAATCAATGCCAGCAAATTTTAATACCTCATTTATTGTTTTATCATAATTATATATAAAATCTTCGAATTTTACTCTTAAAACTCTATCATCGTCTTTTTCATATTTTAAATGTTCTCTTAATAGCCTATACCATTTTATGTAAACATTAACATCTTCAGTAGGTATCCATCCTTCTCGCCAATACTTTTTATTTAAAATATATAAATCTCTCGGATCTCTATCAACAACTATACACTTTAAATTATTAAAATAGTTCAAATACCTTTCTGTGTTATTAGGTGGTATAAGCTGATCTAATACTAAATATTCAAATTCATTATTTACATCTAATTCATAAAACAACTTTTCAAAATATTTTCTTGTATTTTCAATAAATCTATCACGTGCACAGGAATAATACATTTTTGACCTTTTATAATAAACCACAAACTCATAATCGTGCTTTTTGCCAAATAAACTGTTTTTAATTCTTTGTATTTTTCCTGGTATTCCATATCTAATTTTTCTCTCTATTTTTCCATATCTTAAAGGCTGTTGTAACCAAAATCCATCCCATTCTACATCAATTAGACTATTTATGTACTCATTTGTAATTTCTTTGAATTTATTATTAAAAAATCTTTCATAATTAGGTGCAATATTGTTTGTTAATTTTTTAAATCTATAAATAGCTTCATCAACTTTTAATCTATGCATATCATCTACTATATAATGTTGCAAATCCGAAATTCCGTCTACATCGTGAGCTATTGAAAATTCAAAATCTCCCATAGACTTAACATTTTCAAATTCTTTAAACAAATCCGAAACAGCAGAAGAACCGGTACCCCCATAACTTGCACAGGTAATAATTTTTTTTAAATTATGCAAGCAAAACACCTCCAAATTAGTTCACTCATTAATATTATTTGCTATTTTAAAGAAACTTTTATAATAATTAATTTTATATATGTCTTCATACCTTCTAAACTATTTATAAATGCCAAAGATTCAATCGTCTTTTTATTTTCTATGTACATTTTTTTTAGTTCATTTCTCATTTCTTTGTATTTTAAATTCTCATAAATTTTTTTTATTATTAATCTTGGAATTAAAAAATGTTCGATTATAAATATTGATTTCTGTGCAACCTTCTCATTTAATTTTTCCTTATTAGTATCAAACCAATTTAAAAGGTTTCGCCAAGTTTCTAAACCATTTAAATTTAATTGTGAAATATTATTTTTTGTTAAAGAATTTTCTCTAATTCTATATAAAACTAAGTATTCTTTAACACAGCATACTTTCGCAACACTTGTAACTTTAATAAAAAATTCTGCATCCTCAGCCCATTTAGCCTTTGGCGTAAAAAATATATTGTTGTCAATTAATATACTTTTTTTTACAATCCATGTACTTGTCTGTCCCCAAGTTTTAAATTTTAGATAATCAAATAAAATATTACCTTCTCTCCATTTCCATTTTTGTTTTACTTTTTCTCCTTTATCTGAATACCAATTAGTATATCCACAGTAACAAGCATCCATCTTAGTCGTAATAATTCTATTAATTTGCTTTTCAATTTTTTCTTTTTCCCAAACATCATCTGAATCAAGAAATGCAATATATTCACCATTTGATTCTAAAATTCCACGATTTCTTGAAACAGACACACCAGCGTTTTCTTGTCTTATATATTTTATATTACTAAAGTCTTTACTTATACTCTCAACAACTTGCTTTGTATTATCAGTACTACCATCATCTACTATTATAATTTCAATATTTTTATATGTTTGATTTAAAACAGACTCTACAGTTTCTTTAATATAATTACCACAATTAAATGCAGGTATAACAACTGAAACTAATGGTTGCAAAATATTCACCATCCTTAAGCTATACTAATTCATTAATAAAATTTTTTAATTCATTCGATATTTTTTCTGGGAGAAAATCTTTTATACGCTCTTTACTTTTTCTTGAATAATGCTCATAAACGTTATTGTCTTTTAACATCGTTGCGATTTTTTCAGCCATCATTTCTTCATTGCCAACTTCACAAATCAAACCATATGTATTATTCTTAAGTATTTCTTCTACTCCAGGTAAACTATTCGTTGCAACAATTGGTAAGCCAAAACTCATTGCTTCCAATATAACAGTTGGTAATCCCTCTGCAGGACTTGAATGAACAAATAATTTAGCAGCAGCATAAAAATTATAAACATCTAATCTGCTTCCAACAAAAAATACTACATCATCTAAATTCAATTCACTAACAAGTTTTTCAACACTAATTCTTTCTTCACCATCACCAACAAAAACCAACTTATTATTAATTCCATATTTATCTCTTAAAATTTTAATTGCTCTAACAACAGTTTTTTGATCCTTCTGTTTACTAAATCTGCCAACCATCAAAATAAATTCACCATATTTTTCTTTTAATTCATTTACAAATTCCCAATCAACTTTTTTGTTAGAAATCGATACAGGGTTATATATTTTTTTAATATTTGTACCATCAAGAATTCTATTACCATAAAGAGCTGCCTGCTGCATCCAATCAGATAATGTTACCAAGTTTTTAATTTTAGAGTATAATGTAGCATACCCATGAGATAATAATAAATATTCAGCTAGTGCTCCATGAAGCCAACAAATCTTATAATTAGATTTTATAAAATTATTTGCTACAAATGTTAAGTCATTATAATGACCTGAGAAAGCAATTACAATATCATATTTATCTTTTCTTTTTATAAAAAAGAGCTTTTTAAAAAACAAATAAACTACTAATGCTATATTTATTAATGGATATGCATATTTCCCCCACCACCATCTTTTTGCTCCATAGCTATAAGTTTCGGGGCATTCTTTTCTTGATAATTTATAGTTAATTATTTTACACCCATCTGGTAACTCTTTTAACATCTCATTTTGATTTGGTGCAAGATTATAAACGTCTATATCATATCCCATATCCCTAAATATTTTTATATAATCAATTCCAACTCTTTCTATACCACCAAATCCTAATCCATCAAATACAAATGCTACTTTCACATTTATCCCTCTCTTATGTTCATTTTTAGCGGCCATTTTCCACAAATACGATTTTATCACATTATAAAACAAACTACAAATAACTTAGAAGCAGAAATTAAAATTTTAAAAAATTATTAAATTTTACACTTTAATTATCGATTTGAAAGCAAATAAAAAGCTATTGGTTATATTAACCAACAGCACATAACTTGATTATTTCTTTATAAATTTTTTCTTTATTTTAATTATAATTTCATCTACCTCAGGTATTCTTAAAAATATAATAACTAAACCGTATATTATAATAGCAATAAAAATGCTAATTATTAATGCTTTGTTGTTTGTTAAATACCCTTTCAAAAATTCAAAACAAATCTTTGATACAATTCCCATTACTAATGAAGCTATTAATATCTTAACAAATGTTAATAGCATATCTCGCAGCCCAATTTTACCAATTTTCTTTCTAATACTAATAAATAAAAGAAAAGTACAAAACAACATTGAGATACTTGTTGCAAAAGCTATTCCAGATATACCCATATACTTACTTAATATGAAATCAAGTATTATGTTTAAAATAATAGCTATTACAGCATTTACAGTTGGCGTTTTAGTGTCCTTCATTGAATAAAAAACTCTCGTAAGAATATCTCTTTGTCCGTAGGCTATCATCCCAATTGAATAAAAAAGTAGTGATTGCGAAGTCATAATTAAAGCCTTTTCATCAAAGGCTCCTCTACCAAAAAGCATTTTTACAATTGGTTTTGAAAATACCATTGCACCTACTGTTGCTGGTATTATTAAAAGAGTCATTAAATTTATCGATTCACTTATTGAACTTTTTAAACCATTGATATCATTTTCTGAGACTTTAAGTGACAATATTGGATATATAACTGTTGATATCGATGTTACTACTATATTTATTACAAATAAATTTAATTTATTAGCGTAATTTAAAGCTGAAATTCCTCCTTCTACAACAGCAGAAGCAATTGTTCTATCAACTAAAACACTAATTTGTCCAACCGATGCACCTAAAATAGCAGGTAGCGTAACTAAAAACATACTTTTTAAATGTTCATCTTTTAAATTTAAATTTTTGCTGAATTTATATCCACATTTTTTTACATACGGTAACAAAAATAACAACTGAACTAAATAAGAAATAATTATTCCTATGCCAAGAAAAATATTATTAATCTTTGCTGCAAGAACAATGGAAATTATTACTGCTATACTTGAAGGTATGCCTAACAATGCAGGTATTGCAAAATTATTATTTACTTGTAAATATGCAGCAAGGACAAATACTGTACCTGTAAAATAAACAGCAAAAATACTTATTCTCGTAAACGTTATAGCTAATTTTAAAGTTTCACCAACAAAACCTGAAGCAAAAATTTTAACTATTGGTTCCGTAAATGTAAAACTTATTATCACAATAATAGTGCTTATTAAAAGCAAAAAATTAATTAAATTATTAGTAAATAAATTTGCCTCATCTGTACCCTTATTTCGTTTTATATCGCTATACATTGGTATAAAGCCAGTATTTAAAGCAATACCAATGAAACTAAAAATAACTGTTGGGATTGTAATCGCAACTAAATATGCATCGCTGACATTGTTAGCACCGATAAAATATGATAAACACACTTCTCTTAGAAAGCCTAATACTTTTGCCAAAACTGTAAGTATCATTAGTAAAAACGCTGTTTTTTTCATCTTACACCCCTGCTTTCAACCTCAGATCTTAAGGCTAATTTGAGTTTATTCAAATCATCCAAACTATCAATTTCATACCAATCACTACCATCTATTTTTTTAATATATACATCTAAGTTTTTAATATTATTTTTGACTATATTATCCCAGTACAAATTATGCCAATCTTCACTTTTCACTAAGGCTTCTTCAATCTTTTTAATGAGATACTCACCATCCTTATTAGACCAATAGGATACCCCAGACATTATATATCCTTCTCCACTTGAAATTTTAATATCATTAACTTTATTATTTTCATCAAAAATTAGCATCCATTCTTCACTATCAACCTTCTTTTTACCCGCAAAATATGTTGAATTTGCTAATTTTTTTTCTAAAAAATTTCTACTTAAATAAGTATCCGCATCTATAAC
The DNA here is from genome assembly GCF_000472625.1 of Caloramator sp. ALD01. Classification (NCBI taxonomy): domain Bacteria; kingdom Bacillati; phylum Bacillota; class Clostridia; order Eubacteriales; family Clostridiaceae; genus Caloramator; species Caloramator sp. ALD01. The sequence continues at coordinate 11,478 of NZ_AXAA01000029.1, read as the reverse complement.
ATAAGAATTAGGCAAATATTCTCTAACCAAATACATAGTGTATATATTATTATAAATATTATATTTATCATTATAAACCAATTTAACATTATATTTTTGTTTCAAATAATTAAATTTTTCATTTAAATACCCTGTAACCACAATGATCTCATTTATATCTATTTCATTTAAAAATTCAATTTGTCTTTCAATTAAAGGTTTACCATTAATTTGTATTAAAGATTTCGGTGTTTCATAAGTAATTGGTCTTAACCTTGTTCCCATTCCTGCAGCTAAAAGAATCGCTCTCATTTTCTCCTCCTATTAATTTGTTTTAATAGATTTTTTCTCAGTTAATTTATCACCTATTATAACTAAACTTGTTCCACAAAACACTATAATACATCCTATTAAGACGTTTAGTGAAATTTTTTGTGAAAATGGTGGTAACATTTGTATTATAGGTATCCATAAAACATAAGTTATATTAAGAATCATTGCTGGTGCTACACTAATGTACTTTATTGATACATACCATAATATATAAGATGCACCACCTATAAAAGATCCTAATATAAATACAGGCCAAATAAGTGATCTTTGAATAAATGCAAATGTATCTGAGAAATTAATGCCTCTATAAAACTCCCATACATAAGAAAATTCACCACTTGCAAATACAAAAACTATTAAGCAAGTTAACAATATAAAAATTGAATACAAATGTCTTATTGTAATTGTAACTATAGGATTTACATCATCCTTTATTAACATATATCCAAAAATAGCCTCCAATCCCCAACCAAATGCAGGTATTAATGCTAAAAGATAAACTATAATACTTGCATATTGAATTTGATAAGTCGTAATAACACCTATTACAGCAATAATACCTCCGATAATCTTTGCCTTTGGTAATCTTTCTTTAAAAACTAAAAATGATGCTATTGCTCCTACAACTGGATAAAGAGAAGATAATGCCCCCGCAATAGGAGCTGAAATTGCACTTGCGATTGCATAAGGTATTAATCCAAAAGGCCCTGCTAATATTGCAGCTGGTATTATACCAAAACCTTTTTTTGAAAAAAAGACACTTTTAAATTCATTCATTAAATTTTTTTTACTTAAAACAATTAATTCAAATACAACATTGAAAAATAAATCAACAATAGAAATAAGTAATGTTGTAATTAAAATTAATAATATTCCTTTAGCACTTACTAAATCTCCCTTAGCATTACCATACAGGTTTAATACTGTATATAATATTACAGTATATAGTGCCCACGTTAATCCTGATAATAAACCTATTAAATTTCCCTTTTTACTCATTTTTTCAACTCCTTATTAAAGATTAGTATTATTTAATTCCTTTAAATTTCTCCTACATCTTAAATATCTATTAATACCATAATCACCATAATTTTCACCTTTTGCCTCTTTAATTACAGTCCATATGCTCCATAAAAAATCTTGGCATATTTTATGAATAAGTAATCTAATTTTTTCATTATTTGTAGCTTCTCTTCCAAAATATAACTTCAAAAGAAGTTCCTCTTGTTCTTCATTTAATCCATTCTCTAAAGAAAAAGCCGCTAAATCCCACATATTATCGTTCAAACCGCTATATTCCCAATCAATTAAATACATTCTACCATTTTTATCTTTTATAAAATTTTCTGCAACAGTATCATTATGTGAAGGAACAAGTTTAAAACCATTGTCATACAAGAGTTTCTTTAATCTTACTACGTCCTCTTTTACAATGTTATATTCATCATAGAATTTAGCTCCTGATTTTAAAGCTAAATGTTCATACATTTCTATTTTTGAAAAAACATCAAATTCGTTCTTCATAGGTATATTGCTATTATGCAATTTGTGTAGAATATTGGCTACTTTTTCAATATTTTTTTAGATTTAGCTGTGTCAGGATTTAAAGTTTCTGCTCCATCTATCATTTTAGAAATTTTTATACCATTATCTTCATTAAAATATATAATTTCTGCATCTAGACCATAATCAGCAGCCAGCTTTGAATTAATCATTTCATAATGTCTATCTATCATTTCTTCAGTTCCAATTCCTGCAATTCTTAATATATATTCTTTATCCTTAACTACAACTTTATAATTTTTATTAGTCATTCCTCCAATTTGAACAATCTCCTTTATATTCTCCTCTTCAATATTTAAAGCCAATTTTACTTGTCTTTTTATCTTTTCTATTTCAAAATTGACTTCTCTCCTTTTAATTATTGGATAAATATATTCCTTTACCCTCTCATATTGTTGTTCATTATCAATTTCTCCCCAAATTAAGTCATTTATTTTTAAATAACCAACTTTGTAATTTCTAGCAACATCTAAAAGCGTATATTCATAATTCATATATTGATTTTCATTATTTGAAAACTCTTTTAACATTAATTCAAATAACTTATAGGAAATTTTACTAACACCTATCATTTCTCCATCTATTCTATTAAATTGATGAATATCTTTAGATATTTTATATAAAGAACCATCTCTAATTTCTACAAAAGCCTCATCCCCTGAACCACTTTCTGTTGTCAACACAATGCAATCTCTGTTCTCATTGTTTATTAATATTTCGATTAATCTATTTTCAAAAATCAAATCATTTTCTATTAATATAAAATCATCCGTTATATATTTTTTTGCTAATTCTAATGAATACATACTTCCAGTCCACTTATATTCAGGATTATTAACACAATATATATCAACATTTTGTTTAGCATAAGCTTCATAATATTCTTTTTGATACCCAGTAACTATAACGATTTTCTCTATTTTATTTTTTCTTAATTGTTTTACTATCCTATCTATAATTTTAAAATTTTCAATTTCTAAAAAACCTGGTGGTCTATCAAAAAACTTATTATATCCAGCCCCTAATATAACAGCTTGTTTGATATCTTTTTTTGTACCTTTATGTAAATTTAACCTTTTTTCCTTTTGCTCTTTTATCATACTCTCCAAAAAATATAAACCATAGTTTGTTAATTCATACTGAACTTTATTTCCTTCTGTTGATATACATATTAATTCATTATCTTTTAATTCTTTAATTAATGAATTTACTTTTCCCAATGATATATTTAACTCTTCAGCTATTTTTCTTTGAGTTATATTATTATTATCATTGATTAATTTTAATAATTCAACTTTCACAATTATTCCCCCTAAAAAAATGGTGATGTTCATAATATGAACATCACCATTATAACAAAATAAACAATTATTGTAAACAATTAATTTTTTATCAATTTACTAAAGATCCTAAATTATATTACTTAACCACAACTCTACAAGTCCTCTTATATCCGCCATCATTAGTCCTTACAGTTATTAACGCTGTTCCTCTTCCAACTGCAATAACATTTCCATTAGAATCTACTTTTGCAACCCTTAAATTACTTGATGTCCATTCTACTTTTTTATTTGTTGCATTAGTTGGAAGCACAGTTGCAACTAATTTGTATTTACTTCCCTTCTTTAATGTTAAAGAAGTTCTATTCAAATTAACTCCATTCACCTTTATAGGTTGTTTAACAGTTACTGTACATCTTGCAGTATATCCACCATCTTCTGTTTTTACTATTATATCTGCAGTTCCTGCTCCTACTGCTGTTACCCTTCCATACTTATCAACTACTGCAACTTTTGAGTTGCTACTACTCCAAGTTACTCCCTTATTTTTTGCATCCCTTGGTGTTATAGTTGCTGTTAAATTGAAGTTTTCTCCTTTATACACTGTTTTATTTGTTATATTTAATTTAACTCCGGTAACCTTAATTTCTGAATTTGTCATAAATTGAGCTTCTGCCAAAACACCGTCATATGAATAATAGTATGGTGTAACATATATTGTATAAAATGTTGAGCCCTTTAAACCTGTAATTGATGTATTTAATACACCATTATTTGTGTAGCTATCAGTATTTGCTAAAACTTCATATGTCTTTTCCAACTCCCAATTTAAATTGTAAGCCTCTATTTTAAACTTCGTAGCAAGATGATTTTTATCACTTATAATATTAAAATTAGCACCATCAGCAAATGTTGTTATATTTTCTATACTTGGTCTTAACTGTATTCTATCCTCAAATGTTAAAGAAGTTGTACTTACTTCAATTGTTTTTTTAATAAACAAATCGTTTTCACTACTTCCGCCCTCAAAGTATATTTTATAATTTTTATTTGGAAGCAGATTATCTAATTTAATTGGATAATCCTTTATATTGGTGCCACTAATGTTTAAATTAATTTGATTTACTATTTCATTAGTTTCAGCATCATAAGCATATATTTTAGTATAATCTAAACTTTTAGTACCTTCATAATATGCCATTAAATCAATGCTTTTATAATTAGTATTATTAACTAACAAATCAAATTTAGGTAGTTGTATAACGTTTTTATCTTCATCAGTTTGTTTATATGATAAAGTCCATCCAAATGTATAATTAGATAATGTACTGAAAAAATCTGCATCACCATAAGCACTAAACATATTTACATCATTATAATCGGATATTATGTGACTTTCCGAAGGAAAATCTTGTATAAATTCTGATAAATCAATCACTTTATCCCATTGTCCTGTTTCATTATTATACTTAGGCAAAGGGTTAACAGTAGGATCCATAGGTATCCATCCAATATTTGGATAATACACCTCAACCCAAGCATGATAAGTATATGTCACATCATTTGGAGTACCATCTTTAGGCAAACCTCCATAATATCTAAAACCAATAACCATTCTTGCAGGTATCTTCTGAACTCTCAAAAGAGCAATTAAAAGTTCTGAATAATCTTCACATACACCTTTTAAATTATCAATTGCTGATTGTGCTCCTCTATTTCCATAAGCATAGTTATACTCCATTGAAAATTGAACCCATTCATATGCCTTTAAAATTTTATCATATACATTTTTTTCAGAGTCCAGCAATTCATGGCTTTTATCAATAATTGGTTGATAGCTCGTTTCAATTTTAGGTTCTTCGCTAATATATCTTTGATATTCACTAAAATTTGAATAATCAGGATTTATCTTTAGAACATTAATATCATAAAAATGTGGTGATGCAATTTCAATTTTTTGAACAATAGATAGTCGATATTTCTGGTTTGCTTGAATAACTGGAATTTTTACTCGTAAATTTCTATCACCAGTTTCCTCATCAACAAATATATAGTAATCCTGTATATCCTTATTAGCTAAATATACCTCTAATTCAAATTGATAAATTGAATTTATTTCATTTCCTATATCCACAATAACATTTACATTTTGAATTTGTTTATCAGATGTATTATAAAATTCTACATATGTCTCTAAATATCTTTCTTGTCTATTTCTAAGTTCATAATATGGATTAGATAATAACTTATGGTATTTTTCTATTCTATAACTTGAATATTCTACAGGAGTGAATTTCTTTCTGTTTTTTAATTCATTTTCAAGTTCACTTTTATCCTTTGTCTCTAAAATTCTAATTTCACTATTTGATGACGGCTGTTTTTTAACTGTAAGAACTTTTACAGTTTGGTCTGTGCTGTTATCTATAACATTTGCCAAAACACCATTAAAATTAACAAACAAAAGAATAAAAACAATAAAAATTGATACTATTCTCCTTTTATTTACCATTTTATTTCCTCCATCCACTCAAAAATAAAAAACCATCCCTAATTACATAAATCAACATTATTCCCTTCACCCCATCTCCACTCCTTAAATTTAATTTTATATACATATATTACCATAAGACAATATATAATAGAACAATTATTTCGTAGTTTTAAAAATTTTTCTTTTCCCTTTTAAACCTTTATTAGTTCAAAAATAATAAATAAGCAAAGCATAAAAAAGCTTTGCTTATTTATTTATCTAATTATTTTAACTTGTTATTTATTTTATTTATTGTCTGAGGTCCTACCATTCCATCTACCTTTAATCCATTTGCTCTTTGGAAGGCATTTACTGCATCCCTTGTTGCTGTTCCATAATATGTTGTTGTTGTTAATTTGAAATATCCAAGTCTCTTTAACGCCTCCTGCAGCATCTTTACATCTTCTCCTGTAGTTCCTAACTTCAGAGGCCTTTTGTATGTTAGCTGTAAACTTTTGTTTATAGGAGTTTGAATATTCATACTACCTCTACTTACATTTGAGGATTGACTACTTCTTTGCAACATACTATTTATTTTATTTATTGTCTGAGGTCCTACCATTCCATCTACCTTTAATCCATTTACCCTTTGAAAAGCCTTTACCGAATCCCTTGTTGCTATTCCATAATATGTTGTTGTTGTTGATTTATAATATCCAAGTCTCTTTAACGCCTCCTGCAGCATCTTTACATCTTCTCCTGTAGTTCCTAACTTCAGAGGCCTTTTATATACTAATACTAATGGTTCCCTCTCAACAGTAAACTTTATCTCTTTTTCATCATCAAAATCATTTCTGCTTGTTTTATCCTTAACCCTAACCTTCAATACATATTCACCTATTACAGTCGGTGTAAATGAAAAAGTTTTACTTTCTTGATTTCTACTACTTAACACTTTTCCATCCTTTAATACTTCAAAATAATATATTTTCCCCTTTGAAGTACCATTAACAGCATCTACATTAAATGTAGCCGTTTTGTTTTCATATATTTTTTGTACTGTAGATGATATGCTATTTATCTTTGGTACATCATACACCTTAAAATTAATAGAAGTATTAATACTTGACTCTTCCTCTATATCCTTTTGTTTTATATCGATCAATACTTTATAGTTTCCAACAGTTTTTGGTGTAAAGGTAAATACTTCACTATCTGAGTCTTCAAATTTAGCTATCTCTTCTGTATTGTTTTGAATTATATATGAATACTTGTTGTTTGTATTATAGGTATTTACCTTTATATTTACAGGTTGTCCAACTAAAACTTCACTGTAATCAATCTCTACAGATTTTAAAACAGCATCCATATTCACTATATTTGTTTTTGGATAATAGAAGGCTAATATGTCTCTATAACTCTGTCCTGCATTTGCTCTGTTTATTGCTCCATATTGGCTCATTCCTACTCCATGGCCATATCCCTTACCCGAAAACTTATATATGTCATTCTCTTGATCATAACTAATATAGTATAATGAACTCAACAATGGGCTATCCACTGTTTTACCGTCAACTTTTTTATTTAAAAAGCTTCTTGATGTAGTCTTGTCCAACTTTTTTGTATATACAACTCTAAAATCTACTACATTACCATTGCTATCCTTAATTATATCTATTCTATCAAATTTATCATTTGATTTGAGAACACCTTTATTTCTTAATATAGAATCAATTTCTGATGCCTTTAATTTTTTTGTACTGTTTTTGTATATAAAATTATACACGTCCTCATTATTTTGTTTTTCAATATTTATATCAACTAAATCATCTGATGTATCTTGCAATCCACTATCTTTTAATACCACATAGCATTCTAAAACCAATGCTTTTATTCTTTCACTTTCAAATCTTTCTACTAATTCGTTTTCTATGAATATTTTGTTAAATTTATGATTCTGCAACAATAGACCATTTGATAACATCCTCTGTTCAATATCATCACTTTTAAATGTTTTAACCCAAGTAAATTTTTTTAAATTTGTAGCAACATTAGGATCATCAAACTCATCATACCTTGATAACAGATATGGCAAATCACTTGTCCATACATTCACACTCTTTTCAGTGTACCCTCCATTACTTGCAGAAAAATATGTGCTAACTAAGCTTCCGTTATATGTTATAACCTCTCCCTTTGTTTCTCTTATTGCCTTTTCAATATTTTCCTTATGGGGAAGTTCATATTTACCTAATGGAAGTCCCCTATATACCTGAGAAGACTCGCTGTCATATAAATCAAAACTGCTTTTAGGTTTAATATTATTTAAAGCATATGTTCTTGCTGCTACTGCCTGTGCCTTATAAGCCTCAAGCGGAACTCCAAAACCAATTTCATAAGGTACAACACCAACAAGATATTTTTCTATTTCTATTTTATTTATAGGAACGATGTTTGTCCCACTTATAAAAAATCTAAAATCTCCTAAATATGTTCTTGTAGCTATACTGCATATAGTTACACTTGATTCTTCTAAAATAGGCTCAAGTTCAACTATGCTTGTACTATTTTGATATATAAACTTATATTTATTGTCCTTATCATCCTTTAAATACTTACTATATGCTATTTTACCATTTTGCAGTTCTAACTTTATCTGTGAATTCTGTGGCAGTATCTCTTTAAATACTTCTACTTCCTGACCAGCAGAATCTACGTTCTTTAGCTTTAATACATAATCTCCATTTAATGTTAGCTGCATCTGATTAGACTTCATAGTGTCTAAATATACTCTAAGTTTTGTGTAATAAAGTTCTGGAGATACTGCAGCAAAGACTAAAGCATTGTTTAATAAAAAAGTAAGTAAAATAAAAATAGAAATTAATTTTTTTTGCATTTATCAACCCCCCTTTAAAGCTATTCTACATTATAAAGGTTAAAAATTCAACAAAATTTAGCCAATTTATATTTGTTTTTATCTACTTAACAAAAATTTTGTACTTATTTATCACATATAAAAAGTATGGCATATTTTTGCCATACTTTAAACTATTAATTATTATATATAAATTGTCTTAGTTTGTTTTTATTTTCCTCAATATTAGGAACAAGAACTGCCATACCTCTGATTTTTTGACTTTTAAAGGTACCATCTACCGGCAATCTATACTCCTCAATTGAATCTACCTTAAATCCGTAAATTTCCTTAGCAAGGGAAATTATTTGTGTATTAGACATACTCGTCTGTACATTGGGAAGCAATGTTTCTATGGTGCTTACAACTTGGTTTAAACTCAAACTACTTAGGTTTTTAAAAACTTCATTTATAACTCTTCTCTGTCTCTCTGTTCTTTCATAGTCTCCATGGCCATAATAACGTAATCTCGAATAAGCCAATGCTTGTTCACCATTTAATATTTGTAATCCCTCATTTAAACCTAATGCCTTTGCTTCATAGGATTTAATTTCTATCTGAACACCACCTAATTTATCTATTACATCCTTTAACCCCCAAAAATTAATTGTAACAAAATCCCTAATATCTAATCCAAAATTTGAATTGATTGTTTTTATAGCAAGAGCAGGTCCTCCATATGCATAAGCATGATTTAATCTATCCCCTCCGCGTCCTGGTATATCAACGTACATATCTCTCATTAATGATGTCATCTTTAGTTTTTTATTCTTTTTATCTATAGTTAGTACAATCATACTATCAGATCTACTTCTTTCCTTTACACTTCTTGCATCAAGGCCAAACAAAGCTATATTTATTATTTCATTTTCATTAATCTTATCCTCTGTTTTTATTCCAAGCTCCTCATCACTTTTTGGTAGTTCTACCCTATCCATCTTATTCATTTTACTCTGAATATAATACATACCCATAGATACACCAAAAGTTATTATAATTACTACCCCCATCACTATTTTCCATATCTTTTTCATAACCTTACCTCCATTAACTTATGTATATTTATATATCTATAAGATTGTAGTTATATATTTAATACCATCATATTTTAAAATTTTATCACATATATTTAAAAATTCAAAGTAGAAATTTGTAAAAATAATTACAAGTATATCAATATCTGGTTGGTTTGATAGGTAATCATTTTTTTAACATATTTTTTCTCAACTTTTCAACTGCCCTCTCCTTCAATCTTACAATTGAGTTGTAATGGCACCTTTTTTTCCTTGCAATCTCAACCATACTCTTCCCATTAAAATAATACTCCTCTATTATCTCCCTCTGCTTCTTATTTAAACAGTTTAATGCTCTATATAACTTTTTTATATCCTCCTCTTTAACATATTCCTCCTCAAGGCATATATCATCTGGTATTAAATCATATAAGCACCCACCATCCTCAAGCTCTTCATCTAAACTTATATTTTCCCTTATCTTCTTTGAAAAGGCCTTTACAGAATAAAAAACCGCACACTTTATATAGGCATTAAAATCTCCCTTCTTTTCGTCATATCCTCTTAAAACTTTAATGATAGATAGTGCCGCCTCCTGGTATGCATCCCCATAGTAATTTTTATCGTGTATATACATCCTTATAGCCCTCTTTATAAGCGGTTCATACTTTTTAATTAAAATATACTCATCCATATTTACCCCTCCAAAATTATTTCCGGCCGGTTGAGTATATGGTAAAATACATAATATTTATTTTCCAAAACGTAAAGAGCAAAAAAACAAAAATTATTACACAAAAAACGAGCGTAATAACTGCAAAATATGCATTATTACGCTCATTTTTTTGTTTATTGTTATCTAAATATATAGCATTTGTAATTGTAATATATATTGACTATCAATTATAAGTTAAAATCACTTCACAATCCTAAAGCCTTAACTATTTAACATACACTTTACAGCTCCTCTTATATCCCCCATCCTTTGTGCTTACAGTTACTACTGCAGTTCCTTTATCTACCGCATAAACTTTACCATAGGCATCAACCTTTACTACTTTTGAATTACTTGTTGTCCATACCACATTTTTATTTGTTGCATTGCTTGGAAGAACTGTTGCAATTAATTTATACCCACTTCCTCTTTTTAATGTTAAAGTTGATTTATTTAATTTAACGCCCTGTACTTTTATAGGTGACTTAACAGTTACTGTACATTTTGCTGTAAAACCACCATCTTCAGTTTTTGCTGTTATCACTGCTGTACCTGTTCCTACTGTCGCAACCTTTCCATATTTATCAACTACTGCAACCTTTGTGTTGCTGCTACTCCATATTACTCCTTTATTTGTTGCATTGCTTGGTGCTACTGTTGCATATAAATTAAAACCTTCACCTTTATATACCGTCTTATTCGTCATATTTAATTTTATTCCTGTAACTTTAACATCAGATTTTGTGGTAAACTGTGTTTGTGCATATAAACCAACATAAGAATAGTAATATGGTATAACCTTTAAGGTATAACTTGTTGAACTTCTAAGCCCTGTTATTATTTCATCTAATATACCAACATTGATATAGCTTAAATTGATCGTAGATACATCATATGTTTTTTCCTTAACACCTGTTTGATTATTAGGCTCTTTGTCAATTGTTGGGGCGGGTATTCAATTAGAATGCCTGTCCTTTCTTGTTTGAGAGTGATTTTATAAAGATAGGTTGGATGGGGGAGAGTCCCCTGCAAAAAATTGCAGGACAAAAAGACCAACGGGAGTTGGTTTTCTAAAATTTGGTATTATAATTTACTTTAATTACAGCAATGAAGAATTCTATTTCTAAACCTATCAAAGTTTTTAAAGCCGAAGGCATTTCTTTTAATAACTTTAATTTTGTTATTAAAGCCTTCAGTACAAGCATTTGTAT